>JAIDJS010000247.1 GCA_029052085.1 Eubacterium sp. | reverse complement strand
TGATTATATACATATAAAAACTGCTGTATAATTTCTCTGTCTTCAAACAGAATATTTCCTTTCATTGCACTGATTATTGAATCACGCATAACAGTACTTATTTTTTGATTTTCAAGAGATTGTTCAATAATTTGATTAACCATTTTGGATTTGCATTTCTCAATAGATGAAAGTTTAAACTTTCCACGGTATTCCTCCTGGCCATTTACAATCATTTTTTCTCTTGTAGGGATTGGTTCAACACTTGCTATGTGAATATGCAGATTATCTGTATTATAATGAATAGCAGCTGACCAGACAGCATTTTCAAGTCCTTCAGCTTTTAACATGGGATTAATTGAATCCCGGGTATAGTTCATAAGTTTTTTTACATCAAGAATTTTTGTGCTGCTGTCATATAATCCGTTTTCTTCCAGCCAACGATTGTCAAATGATATGACTGTTTGCCACATAGGTGAACCGTTCTTTTGAGCTTTTTCGTATGTTCTTTTCAATGATGCTTTCTCTTCTGAATTTAAATGATCTGAATTATTTGTAAAGAGATCAGTTGTTTTTTCCGGATTATCCATATAGTCTGAATATAAACTGTATAAAGGTATAGCATCATTTCTAACAGCGTTTTCTCTGTCAATGTAATCAATATATCCGCTGAATATATCTGAAGATGCTTTTACAAATTTCGTTTTTACTATGCATCCTGCTTTGATTTTATCGCTCATAATTATCCCTCTCGCTTTTTATTGTTTTTGTTATCCTTAAGCTGCTTGTAATAAGCTATTCTCGCTTTTACCTTTTCTTCTGATTTTTCAATTATTTCATTTTTCATTACATCGGTGGGGACAAAGGATAAAGGAAAGTTTGCAGAATATAATATGGAATTCATTGCTTCAAGCATAACCTGTGAGTTGATATCGGATGTACGGGTTGCAAGTCTTATTCTGGTAAGAGCATTTCCATATTTGCTGTCAAATAAATCAATTACCCTTTTTGCAATTAATTCTTCTTTGTTCATATTGGCAGACTTATGTTCACTTACTATTACTTCCAAAGCTTTGGTTACACTGCTTAAATTGTTTTCTTCTTTATACTGGTTAAGGTACTCGATTGTTTCATTGTTTAATCTGAATGCCGTTTGCTTTTTTACGCCCATTTTTTATCTCCTTTTTATTGTGATTTTGGAACACGCAACGCCCGAAAGCAAGGTGTGTCAAGGGATTTGAGAGACGGGGACCCGCGGGTCCCCGCTTTTTAATGCCTTATTTTTTCAATTATGAAGTCTAAAATATCATTTAATTGTTTTACCTTGATAGAAAGTATATCGTGAGTTGTTTCATCGACAATCGTATCATTCCATTCAGAATTGAAGATTTCCATTTTTGATTTCAGTTCGTTTATTTCTAAATTTATAACACTTGCTTCAGATAAATTTATCATGGCATTTTTCTTTTTTAATGCATTATCTTTGCGCTGTGCTTTTTTCTTTTCTACTTTTTTAATTTCTTTTGTGGCAGATTCAGAGGTAACTTCATCTTTTTTGAGTAGTTCTGTTTGTTTCGCCGGAGTTAAATGTGCTACGCTTTCCGCCGTTCTGATGTTTATTTCGCCGCTTTCAACTTTCTCTTTCAATTCATCAGTACCATGTTTTTCAACATAATTGTAGCGCTTTACTTGAGTTGAAGATATATTTAACTCCTTGGCAATTAAATCATTCATTTTTCCGGTGAGTTTAACTCCGTTTTTTTGAAGTTCGGTATATATCATTTTTAGTCCTTTTACTTGAAACATTCTGTCCGCATCAGTGAAATCTCTTATTTCCGAATTTGTCGTTATTATGGCATACAATTCTTTGTTAGCTTCAGATAATGGTAATTCGTTCAAGCTAAGGTCTGTAACAAGGCAGGGAACCATAGAAAACTGCGTATAGCCTTCATCAACGAGAGCTTTAAGAGCTGTGTATCTTCGCTCTCCAGTTATAAGTTTATAGAGTCCTTCGCCTATAGGATATACTTCAAGGTTTTGTTTTAATCCATTATGCAATATGGTGAATTTTAAGTCTTCTATGTCTTGAATACTGTATTTGTTTTTGCCATTGGGTACGATTTTTTCAATTGGAATATCGGTTATTCTGAAAGTAGGTTTCTTTTCATTTAACGAACTGCTGTTCATAAACGATAAATTTGTCAAATTAACATTTGCATATCTTCCCATAATCTTAATCTCCTTGAATTAATAATTTTTGATAATGTATTGTGTTAATTTTCTGTAATCATCGGCAACTTTGGTATTGCCGGCATAATCAGTAAGTGTTTTATGAATATATCCGATTTCTTCCGCTCTTACACTTTTCCTGATCTGAATATCAATAAAGTTTTCTCTTAGTGCATTACGTAATATATCTCTTACCTGATTAGAAATAGACGTTCGTCTGTCCCATTGGGTTAAAAAGCAATTGATATCATTAAGCTGCAGGTTGTAATCTTTTACAGCTTTCACTAAACTTTGTGCAATGCAATACCCGGCAAATCCCCACATGTCACAATTCAATGGGGCAAATACGTAATCAGCACAAACAAGTCCGTTTATATTTACCAGATTAACTGCAGGGGAACAGTCGATAATACAG
>JAIDJS010000246.1 GCA_029052085.1 Eubacterium sp. | reverse complement strand
AGGTTGGCAAGGTTTATCAATATTCCGAAAAAAAGAAAAAACTTCTTTTTTCTTTTTGCTTTCTCTATCAGTCGTGCTGTTGAATAATCGGATATAATTACTAAAATAAAGACCAGAATGTGCAGGGGATATTTAACTGCTCCTGCGATATAAAAGGCCAGACTTCCGATTAACAGAATGATGTTTTTCAATTTATCCGTAACGGAATAATAAATAATAAAAAATACAGGTAAAAAAACAAGTATAAATTCAATGCTGCTGAAAACCATCTTTTTCTCCTTCTTATGCTCTCATAATTATAGATGGTAGTAAAGAAGAAAAAGTGACATATTTTTTTTAATTCTGCAAAAAAAATAAAAGCCCGTTACGGGCTTTTATTTTTATATCGTTATTATTCAAACTTTTCAAATTTGGGATAGTATTTAAAAATTACCTTTCCCAGTATTTTGCTTTCTGCAACATACTTATTTGTCCATGATCTTGAATCCATAGAGATGTTAATATTATCGCCTATGCAGAAATAAAGGTTTTCTTCAACATAGTATTTGCCGTTCTTTTCTTCGCAGTATTTGCTGAGGAAGGAGGTGGAGCCGACATTCATTCCGTTTTCAGCGTAGCAATAGCTTCCGTCTGTTGTGATTTCTTCGCCCTGTTCAGGTATATAAAACGGACCGGATGTTCCCCTTGGCTCTTCGTTTGAATTAACAAAGCTGTCTTCTGCTGCAAATCTTTTGCCGTTTGAATCGGTAATGTAAACCTTTCCGTCAACAACATTTACAACTTCTCCCGGAAGTCCAAGGATTCGTTTTACAAATTTTGTATCCTCATTATCCGGATAATTAAACATAATAATGTCATATCTCTCAGGATCATTTGATATATAGGAAAGTCTGCTTGCTATGATTCTATCCTGTTCATTGATTGTCGGAATCATTGAACCTGTCGGAACAACTGCATTTGCCAAAATAAACATTTTGATAATGGCTGCCAGAATGGCTGCTATCACAATCGGCAGGCAGAATTCAAAAATTTCCTTTTTCTTGTTTTTGGTTGGCTTTTTTTTGTCTTTCTCCTCCTTCGCTTCAGGATCAGCTTCCTGAGCATCATCGGATTTGGTTTCCGTTTCGGCTTCAGCCTCCTTTGCTTCGGACTCGGCTTCTGCCTGCTGTTCGGCAATAACCTCGTCTATCGGAGGCGGTACCTGAATTTCTTCCGGGGCAGAGCCTTCTTCGGTTTCTATTTTGTTTAATTGATTTGTGACACTTTCGTCTAAATTGATTCCGATATCTATTGATACTGCACCGCATTTTGCGCATATAAGCATATCGCCGTCATTAATAAACGTGTCGCAGCCGCATTTTTTACAAATCATGTATTTATTTGCCTCTTTTCTTCCTCTTTAGTATATCGGCAAGTTTTATTATCTGATTATAAGGTGTTGCCGAATTTGTTACCTTAAATCCGTCAGCATTGCTCCTGAGCTCTGTAGAAATGTTTGTTTTTGCATTTTCACTGTAGCCTGAGCAGTCCAGAAAATTATCAATGTAAATTTTAAGCATTTTATTTTTTTCTCTGACAAGCGTTATTTTGTGCCTTGTTCCGCTGATAATGCTGTCTGACTTAAGGCGAAGTATTCCCACATTTGCGTTTATCCTGCCGTTTTCAATGCTTATCATTATATCATTGTTCTGACAAATCAGACCATCCTTGCCATCAAAGTTAAAGCTGATTGTAAAATCGTTGCCGAAGTTTGTGTTTGAATATCTGTTATCCGCTTTGCCGAATTGAACGATTTTTACCTCAAACGGATCAAGAGTAACATTTATTTTGTCATTATATCCGTAAACCTCACTGTTGTCTGCCTCTTCTTTGTTATAAACATTGAATTTTCTGACATCTTTTAATGTTTCCGGACAGCCCATCAGCTTATTAAGCGTAAGCGTTAATGCCGTTGTTTCATTGGTAGGATTGCGAAGTGCAATAACACCTTCGCCGTTTTCAGCCCAGCTTGCATAGCAATAAATATTGTTTTCTGCCGGATTTCCTCCAAGGAACATTGCGTTTTTCAGAATATGGAAATTATTTTTCTGCCAGTTGATGACATTAGAAAGTATTTCCCATTTCTTATCGTTCATCATACCCTCTGAAATGTAAAGCTCGTTCAATGCTGATCCTCGGCAGGCATTCCAGTAGAATGCTTTTTCAAACTCATCATCGTCGTAATCAAGATGTGCCTCGTAGCCGTAAATAGGCTCGTGGTTGTATATACGTGAAAGAGGAAACTGTAATCCTCTTTCAACAAGAAAGTTGTAATATCTTCCGTCCCTGTATGTTAATTCGGAATCAACCTGCGCCTGTCTGCCCTTAGGATAATTTTCTGCAAAGCCTATATCTCCGCTGTTCTGAAGCCATATTGAATTAACGTATTGAAGCCACCAGGGTGAGGGGTTTACATAGCATGTCATATTGATCCAAAGCTTTTTGCCCAGCTTTGCTCTTGCAGTGTGCATAGCTCTGAAAATTTTTATCCAGCGTTGCCACATTTCTGTAACAAAATACATATCGTGGTCTCCGCCGGTAATGTGGTCGTGAGCATCGTTTTTACATGGTTTAAAACAAAAGCCGTCTAATTTCCAGTAGCTTATATCATTTTCTTTAGTTGTCTGAACAAGGAATTTTTCAAGATTTTTAAGGTATTTTTCGGAGGCTACGCAGATTTCATCAGCCTCGGCATTATAATATCCGTATCCGCCTTTTTCGATTCTTTTACCGAATTTTCCGTTAAAATTATATCCGCCCCTTGGACCAAGCCATAGCCCGAATTCGCTGCCGAAGCTTTTAACAGTGTGGCTTGCATCAAGGATTCCGTTTGGGAATTTGTTTTGGTTAAAGCTCCAGAAGCTGTTTTTATAATTGTTCCAGCCATCGTCAATAACATATCCGTCCAGCGGAGGAACGCCGTGTGACGAAAGCTCTTTTTCAACAACATAGAATGCTTTCTGAATATTGTTTGCATCAATGTTCATCATTCTGTCGTACCATGTGTTGTACTGGAACCGAATAGGAGCAGGAAGTGCAATGCTTTCAATATATTCAAAAAACGATTTTTGCAAATCAACAAGCAGATTGCTTTTTGCTCCGCCCATAATGGTAACAGGGCATACCAGCTTGTCCTCAACGCTTTTCCCGACATAGTAGATAATCTGTCCTCTGCCGTGAACGATAATGTTTCTGGTTGCCGGGAATTCACATCCGAAAAATAAGCTGTCTATATAGAATGGCTGACCGAGATTTGAATAAAACGCATCAATTTCTGTTTCGCCTCCGGAAGAGGAAAAGGAAGATTTTGAATTGATTATTCCTATATTTTCAAGTTCAATATAATCTATTACCTTTGGTGTACTCTGCTGAATAGCAAGCTGCTTTTCAATAGTCATATTGTTTTTGGAAACGCGGTAGCTCATTGTAACGCTTGTTCCCATAACCTCTTTGAAGCGAAAGAACAGTCTGCCGTCCTTTTCGGCGCTTTCAATAACCTGCAGACCTTTTGATGAAAATTCATCTCCGTCTGCAAATTTTATTGCGAATTCCGATCCGTTACCGTCCGGTATAAAGCTCATTCCGGATTCGGTATTCATAATCTGAGAAGCAAACAATGCGCCGTCTAAAACTTTGAATTCCCGCCTGAGGTTTTTGCTTTCGAGTTTAAACATATCAGAAATTCTCCTTTATTTCTTTCAGTGCTTCTGCAAGCTGATCGGGGCAGGAGGTGGATTTGAATCCGCATTTGATTCCTGCCAGTCTGTTTATAACATCATCCATTTTTTGACCCTCAACAAGCTTTGCAATTCCTTTAAGATTGCCGTTGCAGCCGCCGAAAAATGTTACATTTTTTATAATTTCATTTTCGTCAATTTCTATTTCTATTTTTTGAGAGCATGTGCCGAAAGTATTATATTTATAAACCATTTATATCCCCCTTAAGTTATTTTTAATAAAAATAATATCCTAATTATTATACAATTAAATTTTTATCATTGCAATACGCTTTTTTACCATAAATTCTGTAACTTTTTTATTGATTAATTTTTGAAACTTATTCTTGAAATATCATATTTCGTGTGATACTATAAAAAATGACTAAAAGCACATTGTTTAAGTGTGCAAAAAATATATAAAAGAGGTACATATTTATGAAAAAACTTAAAGTCGGCATCATTGGTGCAGGCCGTATCGGTCAGGTTCATGCAAAGTCAATTACTTATCATATTCCACAGGCTGAAATTGTTGCTGTTTCGGATATATATGTTGACGGTGCAAAAAAGATTGCTGAGGAATTAAATATTCCTGCGTATTATCAGGATTATCATGAGATTCTTAACAACCCGGAAATTGATGCAGTTCTTATCTGTTCTTCAACTGATACACATGCTGATATTGCTTGTGAAGCAGCTGAAGCAGGCAAGCATATTTTCTGCGAAAAGCCTGTTGATTTAACTGTTGCAAAAATCAAAAAGGTTATTGATGCCGTTGATAAAGCCGGTGTTAAGCTTCAGATTGGATTTAACAGAAGATATGATCACAATTTTGCGCATATCAAAAACCTTGCAAATGAAGGAAAAATCGGAAATCTTCAGACCATCAAGATTACAAGCCGTGATCCGGAGCCGCCTGCAATTGCATATGTTAAGGTATCCGGCGGTATTTTCCTTGATATGACCGTTCATGATTTTGATATGGCCCGCTTTATCGGCGGCGAGGTTGAAGAGGTTTATGCAAATGCAACTGTTATGGTAGATCCTGAAATCGGAGAAGCAGGCGATGTAGACACAGCTCTTGTTGCTCTTAAATTCAAGAGCGGTGCAATCGGCGTTATTGATAACTGCCGCAAGGCTTCCTATGGCTACGATCAGCGCCTTGAAGTATTCGGCTCAAAGGGTCAGGCTTCTGCCGCTAATGATACCCCTACAAATGTATCATTTATTGATGAAAACGGTAATTCATCCGATAAGCCGCTTTATTTCTTCCTTGAAAGATATATGCAGTCCTTTACAGATGAAATGACTCAGTTTATTGACTGTGTTGTAAACGATAAGCCAACCCAGACAACGGTTTACGATGGTTTGGAGGCTCTTCGTCTTGGTCTTGCTGCAAAGAAATCCGTTGAAGAGCACAGACCTGTTAAGCTTTCGGAAATTGAGGCGTAATTTATGAAAAGAGAAAGATTGACAATGGCCCAGGCGCTTGTTAAGTTCCTGGATAATCAATATATTGAATGTGACGGCGTTGAAACAAAGTTTGTTTCCGGTATGTTCGGCATTTTCGGCCATGGATGCGTTGTCGGTGTTGGTCAGGCTCTTGAACAGGGCGGTCACAATCTGAAATTTTATCAGGGTAAAAATGAGCAGAATATGGCTCTTGCTGCTATGGCATATGCTAAGCAGATGGACAGAAAGGCAATTATTCCGTGCGTTTCCTCTATCGGTCCGGGTGCAACCAATATGGTAACTGCCTGCGGCTGTGCAACAGCAAACAGAATTCCGCTTCTTGTTCTTCCGGGCGATACTTTTGCCTGCCGTCAGCCTGATCCTGTTCTTCAGCAGGCAGAGTTTTTTGATAACTACGGAAGAACCGTAACAGATGCGTTCAAGGGTGTCTGCCATTATTTTGACAGAATTTTAAGACCGGAACAGCTTATGACAGCTTGTCTTAACGCAATGAGAGTGCTTACCGATCCTGCAGATACAGGTGCGGTTTGTCTTGCTATGCCTCAGGATGTTGAGGGCGAGGCCTATGATTATCCTGAGCATTTCCTGCAGAAGCGTGTTTGGCATTTTGACAGAAGACCGATTTCAGCCTCACAGCTTGAAAGAGCAACAGCGCTTATAAAGGAGGCTAAAAAGCCCGTTATTATTTGCGGCGGTGGTGTTCGTTACAGCGGGGCTGAAAAGGAACTTCTTGAATTTGCTGAAAAATATAATATTCCTGTCAGCGAAACGCAGGCAGGAAAAGGTTTGATAGATTGGAAAAATCCGCTTAATCTCGGAGGTATCGGTGTAACAGGCGGCAAGGCCGCGAATGTTATCGGCAGGGATGCTGATCTTGTAATCGGTGTCGGCACAAGATTTACTGATTTTACAACCTCATCAAAATGGCTTTTCAATGAAAACAGAAAGGTGCTCGGTATTAATATCTGCCCGTTTGATGCGTATAAAATGGATGCAGAAGCGATTGTTGCAGATGCAAGAGAGGCTCTTTCTGCACTTATAGATAGCTGTGATGGTTATAAAACGGCTTATACAAATGAAATTTCAGCGGCGAAAGCCGAATGGGATGCTATTGTTGATGATTATTACAGCAAGGAGCTTGAGGGTGGTTTAAATCAAACGCTTGCTCTTGGTATCATCAATGAATTTATGGGCGAAGAGGATATTGCTCTTGGTTCTGCCGGCTCTCTTCCGGGTGATATGCAGCGCTTGTTCAGACCAAAGGCACGCGGAACATACCACATGGAATACGGCTATTCCAATATGGGTTATGAAGTAAACGGCGCTCTCGGTGCTAAGCTTGCTAAGCCTGAGGCAGAGGTGTATACCTTCTGCGGTGACGGCTCCTTCCTTATGGCACATTCAGAGCTTTATACTGCGCTTCAGGAAAATCTTAAAATCAATATCTGCCTGTTTGATAATATGGGCTGGGGCTGTATTGAAAATCTTCAGAATAATCAGGGTACGGATACCTTCGGAACCGTTTTCCGTGCAAGAAATCCAAAAACAGGTATGCTTGACGGCGGCGAGATTGCAGTTGATTTTGCAAAGATTGCCGAAGGCTACGGTGCAAAAGGCTATACAATCAGAAATTCTGAAGAGCTTAGGGCCGCTCTTGAAGATGCTAAAAAGCAGACAAAATCAGTTCTTTTCGATATTAAAGTGCTTCCGAAAACAATGACCCCGGGCTTTGAATCCTGGTGGCGTGTTGGTGTTGCAGAGGTTTCAAAGAGTGAAACAGTTGCAGCCGCTTATGAAGATATGCAAAAGAATATAAAGAAGACTTTTGATTACTAAAAATCTATTTGATTTTAACATGTAAAGTATAATAGCTTTACACAAAGAAATAAGAAAGGTAACAAATAAAATGCTTGATTCCAATAAAGTAAAACTTGCTATTGCACCTATCGGCTGGACAAATGATGATATGCCTGATTTAGGTGCCGAAAATTCCTTTGAACAGTGCATCAGCGAAATGGCGCTTGCAGGCTTCAAGGGTTCTGAAATCGGAAATAAATATCCTTCTGATCCCGAGATTCTTAAAAAATATCTTGATATCCGCGGACTTCAGATTTGCAACGCTTGGTTTTCATCTTATCTTACTTCCAAGCCGTATGAAGAAACGATTGAGGCTTTCAAGGCGCACTGCGATAAGCTTTATACTCTTGGTGCAAAGGTTATCGGCGCATCCGAGCAGGGTAATTCTATTCAGGGCTGTCTTGATAAATCCATTCTTGATGAAAAGCCATATTATACAGATGAAGAATGGGCAGTTGTAGCAAAGGGATTCAATGAAATGGGTGCATATGCTAAGTCAAAGGGTATGTTCTTTACTGTTCATCACCATATGGGTACCGGTGTTCAGACGGTTGAGGAAATTGATAAGCTTATGGAGCTTACGGATCCTGATTTAGTTTATCTTCTTTTTGACAGCGGTCATCTTACCTTTGCAGGTATTGATCCTGTTTCTGTTCTTAAAAAGTATATTAACCGTGTTAAGCATGTTCATCTTAAGGATGTTCGCCTTGATGTTTATAACAATCAGGTTGTTCCGAATCATATGAGCTTCCTTGATGCGGTTCGTGCAGGTGTGTTTACTGTTCCGGGAGACGGCGATGTTGATTTCAAGCCTATCTTTGATATTCTTGCAGAAAATCATTATGAGGGCTGGGTTGTTGTTGAAGCAGAGCAGGATCCTGCAAAGGCAAATCCGTTTGAATATGCTGTTAAAGCAAGAAAGTATATTGCTGAAAATACAGGTCTTTAATACAATCATTTCTAACCGCCGGGCTATTGCCTGGCGGTTAACTCTTTCATAAATATGTTCTGTCAAAATAATTGTTGACTTTAGTGTGCTAATGTGATAAAATTCAAATATCACTTAACAAACGGAGGATATTAAAATGAAAAAGTTATCAAAAGTTCTTGCAGTTATTCTTGCTGCCGTATTTGTTTTCGGCTGCTTTGCTGCCTGCTCTAATTCAGGCAAAACAGATGATACAGACAGTGATCTTGCTTACATACAGGGCAAAGGCAAGCTTGTTGTCGGTATAACTGATTTTGCACCTATGGATTATAAGGATGAAAACGGCGAATGGATCGGTTTTGATGCTGATCTTGGAAGAAAGGTTGCCGAAAAGCTTGGCGTTGATATTGAATTTCGTGAAATCGACTGGGATAACAAATACTTTGAGATTGATACAAAGGGTATTGACTGTGCGTGGAATGGTATGACAATTACCGATACTGTAAAGCTCAACTCGGATGTAACAAAGGCATATGCAAAGAACCAGCAGGTAGTTGTTATGAAGGCAGATAAGGTTGCTGATTACAAATCAGTTGATGATCTTAAGGCTTTGAATATTGCTGTTGAAAATGGTTCGGCAGGTAAAGATGTTGCTGAAGCAAATGAATTAAAGATTACTGTTGTTAATAAACAGACAGATGCACTTTTTGAGGTTAAATCCGGTGCTGTTGATGCTTGTATTATTGATTCAACAATGGCTGCTGCTATGACAGGCGAAGGAACAGATTACTCTGATCTTGCATCAGGTCTTACTTTAATTGATGAAGAATATGGTATTGCATTCAGAAAAGGTTCTGATATGGTAGCTAAAATGAATGAGCTTTTTGAAGAGTTCAAGGCAGACGGCACGCTGAATGAACTTGCAGAAAAGTACAGTGTTCAGCTTGCAGACTAATTGATTTTTTATCTATAATAAAAAACAGGCAGAAAGTGTTTTGCTTTCTGCCTATGCTTTTCAGGTGGAGAATTATGTTTTTTACAGTAACATTAGAGCTTTTAAAGGGCTTTTGGGAAACCTTTAAAATATTCGGCTTAACACTTGTTTTTGCGTTGCCGATTGGCCTTGTTTTAAGCTTTGGCTCAATGTCTAAATTCAAGCCGCTCAGCTGGCTTGTTAAAGTATTTATCTGGATTATAAGAGGTACTCCTCTTATGCTTCAGCTTATTATTGTCTTTTATGGTCCCGGTCTTCTTTTTGGATGGGATTTAATGGAACGCTTCAATGCGGTTATTGTTGCTTTTGTTATTAATTATTCCTGCTACTTTTCCGAGATTTACAGAGGCGGAATTGAATCCATACCCAAAGGGCAGCAGGAAGCAGGCCTTGTGCTTGGTATGACAAAGCCGCAGATTTTCTTTAAGGTTACGCTTCTTCAGGTCATAAAAAGAATTGTTCCCCCGATGAGCAATGAGATTATTACACTTGTAAAGGATACATCTCTTGCACGAATTATTGCGGTTTATGAAATTATCTTTATGGGACAAAGCTTTATTACTTCAAAAGGCTTAATCTGGCCCTTATTCTATACAGCAGTATTCTATCTTGTATTCTGCGGAATTTTAACGCTTCTTTTCCGATTTGCGGAAAAGAAAATGAGTTATTTCCATTCTTAAGGAGGGAAATCAATATGGCATTTTTAGAAGTTAAAAATATAAAGAAAAGCTTTGGCAAAACAGAGGTTTTAAAGGGTATTGATTTCAATATTGAAAAGGGCGAGGTTTTATCCATTATCGGCTCCTCCGGTTCAGGGAAAACAACGCTTCTCCGCTGTATCAATTTTCTTGAATTTGCCGAAGAGGGAACGATTTCGATAAACGGCGAAACGATTTATAACGGAGAAACGGACAAGCGAATAAAGGATAAGGCTTTAAGGGATAAAAGGCTTCATTTCGGGCTTGTTTTCCAGTCTTTCAATCTGTTTCCCCAATACAATGTGCTTCAGAATGTAACGCTTGCTCCTTCTCTTATGAAAATGGGAAGCAAGGAGGAGTTAAGGGAAAGAGCAATGCAGGTTATTGAAAAGGTTGGGCTTACTGAGAAATATAGAAATTATCCCTGCGAGCTTTCAGGCGGTCAGCAGCAGCGTGTTGCGATTGCAAGGGCGCTTATGCTTAATCCGGATATTCTTTGCTTTGATGAACCGACATCTGCTCTTGATCCTGAACTGACAGGCGAGGTGCTTAAGGTTATAAAATCTCTTAAAAATGAAGACAGCACAATGATTGTTGTTACACATGAAATGAATTTTGCACGTGATGTGTCCGATAAGGTTATTTTTATGGATGATGGTGTTATTGCTGAAGAGGGCACGCCTGATGAGGTATTCCTTAATCCGAAAAACCAGAGAACAAAAGATTTTTTACAGTCTTATGAAAAGTAAAAATATATAAAAAATAAAAGCGGTTCGTTATGAACCGCTTTTTTAATGTGATTTTATTTGTTATTATCAATCGTTTTCCAAAGATGAATTCTGCCTGTATCATTAAGTGCCTTAAGCACCATAATGGAGAGCGGTACGATGAACATACCCATAAAGCCGAAAAACTTCAATCCAAAGTATAATCCGCCAAGTGTAATCAACGGATTTACGCCAAGGCTGTCGCCGACAATCTTTGGTTCGATATACTGACGTATAGCAGATATCACAACATATACAACTATGAGTCCTATTGCCTCTCCTACATTTCCTGTAATAAGAGAAACAAGCGCCCATGGAATAAGTATACCGCCTGATCCGGCAACAGGAAGAATATCGAATATTGCGATAGCTATTGCGATGATGAAGATATAGCCATTGTCCATAACACCTATCCAATTAAGAATGGATAATCCGAGCGCAAGCTCACAGAAGGTTATAAACATGATAAGACCATATGCACGAAGCATCGTCATAATGGTTTTGGAAAATACCTGCTTTATTTCAACAAGCAGATTCTTTTTGCTGTCCGGAAGCTGCAGCTTGATGAATTTAACTATATAATTATAATCCTTTGTAAAGAATATCCATGCAACGATTCCGATAACAATTCCTATCAAAGTATTCGGAACGCTTTTTGCAACCGAATAAATACCGGAAAAGCCTGTTGAAATCGTATCCTTAACTGTGCCTGCGTTTATTCCTATTTTGCTTAAATCGAAATCATTAACAAGTCCGCTGAAGGTGGTAATAATAGTTTCGGAAACAGATTCGTAAATGCTTTCCGGCAAAAAGCTCAGCAGCTTGAGAATTTCTGCCTGCAGTGTTTCCATAAACTGCGGAAAATCGGAAAGTGAATTTGCAAGGTAATTCACAAATTCAACAATCTGAGATATAAATTGTGCAAGCAAAAAGATAAGCGGTAAAATAACGACTGCGATTGAAAGAAAAACAAGAAGTATGCTCCATAATGCGTGGCATTTGTTTTTTGTTTTTCGGTCCAGA
>JAIDJS010000245.1 GCA_029052085.1 Eubacterium sp. | reverse complement strand
TATTTTGTGGCCAGTAATTAAAATCGCCTCAAAGATAAAAGTATCTGAAAGATTAATTTATTTACCGTATTCAGAAAGAATATCAGAAAACTCAGCGAACGGCACTGAGCAATCGGAAACATCCGCCATCATAATCATACAAAACATATCCTGAAGAATCGATTGCGTTACTTCAATAACAATAACATTTTTTTCAGCACATATGGAAGAAACCTTTGCAAGAATGCCAACCATATCCTTGCCAATAACCGTAATAACTGCTTTCATAAGCCTTACCTCCTAAAATATTAAAAAGATTATAACAAAGGATAAAATTTTTTTCAATAAAAATAGGAATAATATTTAAATTTTCTTATAAATGTGTTATATTAAATGAAATTGCGGTTCAAATTCTTATTTAAGCAACAAAAAGTATGATTAGGAGGTGATAGTATACGATACCATATTTTAAGATTTGATATTTGGCTTTGTCTGGCTTTAAGCGTTCTTCTTGCTTTCGGTGCAGGAAAAATTGCAAATAAAATTTTGCCTGCTAAATACGAAGAGCATAAAGCCGAGCATATTGTTGATGCAGGAGATATCGGCGGCATAGCCGATGATTCAATATTCAGAGCTCAGAATATTGACGACCTACTATCACACAATACCTTTACTGTAATATCTCCGGGTATTGAGTATCGAAACAAGGGAGCCGGATACTATAATGGCATGTACTTATATCAGTTAACTCTTCCGTCCGGTGAAATGGTTGCAGCCCGTATAAACAGTGATTCTGTTGTAAATGACGGCGAATATTTTTCCGGAAACTCCACTTTGCCTGTTGGCAGAATTATTAAAGCGGATTTAACAGAAGAGCAAACATTTCTTGAGCAAATTGAGTTTAAATATCCGCTTGACCGCAAGGATTTTTACATTGATATGGTCGGCGAAGCTGAAATAGCGAGTGAGGAAACATTTATTGAAACACCTGTTATGTTTATTCAGCTTGCAACTGTATTGATAACATTTCCTATATTCCATCATATAGGAGCTAAATTAGGCATTTTCCCATATATTCTTCCGCCTAAAAAGAAAAAAGAAGAAAGTGAATGGGAGTAAATCAGAAAGGAATTGATAATTATGGATAAAAAATTAGTTAAAACAAATGTAGTATATTTACTTTTAAGCATATTGGCACCGATTGCACTTATAGCCATCGGTATTGGAATTACCTATTTATTCTTCCATGATGGCGGCTACGGTGCAGTTATCTTTTCAATGGGACCTCCGCTCATCGCTTTTATATGGTACGTTTTTGGTATCAGCTTCATCTTTAAAAAGCAGTACAAAAAATTTGAAGCTGAATTAGACGCAAGCGGATTCAACAGAAATCAGACATTTTACGGCAGAGGAAAATATGTAACGATAGACCTTGAAAAGGGTGAAATCGGTTTGGTATTTTACTGGAGCCCGTTTAAAACCTATATCATTCCGGCTGCACGTGTAGAAAACGCTTGGGTTGATGACGGCAAAACAGGCTCCGGAATTATGCAGGGCAGCAGCAGAGTAAGCTTCATTTTCATTGTTGACGGCATAAAAATCAGAGTAGATACCTTTACATCCAATCAGCGCCAACGTATGGACAGCGATTATATTTTAACCGGTATTTCAAAGGCAGATTTAATGGTTAAGATGCTTGCTCAGGCGCATGAAACTTCAAATAAGCAATGAGTATATTAAGAAAAATGCGTGCAGTATTCCATGATGATTGGTGCAAAAACTGCACGGAAGTTATGGAAGTTAAGAAGCTGCAGTTATATTTTATGCCTCAGATGGTTGGAAATTATATTTCACATCAAAATGCAGCATATTATAAAAACAACCTTATTAAGGTTAATAAAAAGGCGGATATTCCAACGGGCTATTATGCCTGCGGAGCATATTTATATCGTTGTCCGAGCTGCGGATATAAATTTATTAAGCTGTCTGTGTTTCTTCCTGTAAGAGATCAGGAAAAGCCGGAGGAAACAATCATTTTTGAAAACGGCGAAATGGACGATTTCATTTATAATTAATTTGATTGAGGAAATCTGTATGAATTTTTCAAGACTAATTGATATGCACACGCATTCCGATCATTCATTTGACGGAAACCATTCGTGTATGCTCTTATGTGAGGGTGCAGTTGATAAAAAGCTAAGTGTTATTGCAATTACAGATCATTGCGAAATTGATTCAAAGACTACTGATTTCAGAGCATTCTGCATTAATCAGTATTTTGAAGCCTGCAAGGCAAAAAAATTTTTTGAGGGCCAGCTTCTTGTGCTTAAAGGTCTTGAATTGGGACAAGCAATTTATAATAAAAAGCTTGCCGAGCAAATCCTTGATGATTATGATTACGATTTTGTATTGGGTTCCATTCATAATCTTGAAAATATGGAGGATTTCTATTTTCTTGATTACAGCAATTATGATGTTTATGCGTTGCTTGAAAGCTATTTCAATACCATTTATCAGCTTTGTCTTTGGGATAAATTTGATTCTCTTGCTCATTTAACTTATCCTTTAAGATATATAAAGGGTAATGCGAAAATGGATATTGATTTATCAAAATTTTCGGACATTATCGAGCAGATACTGAAAACACTTTCCACAAACGGAAAAGCACTTGAAATAAACACATCCGGGTTATTTCTTGATCTGAATGAAACCCTGCCGCCAAAGAATATTGTAAAGTTATTTAAAGAGTTGGGCGGTGAATATATAACAATCGGCTCAGACAGTCATTATTATAATAAGCTGGGTAATGGAATTGAGCAGGGTTTACATCTTGCCGGGGAATGTGGCTTTAAATATACTACTATATATCAGCACCGGGAGCCTGTTCAGCTTCCTATTGAATAAAGGAGTTTTTTCTTATGAACAAATTACTCAAAATATTAGAAAACAACGCAAGACTAACCAATAAAGAAATTGCCGTTATGCTTGATAAAAGTGAAAAAGAGGTTGAAAAAGATATAAAGCTTCTTGAGGATACCGGTATCCTTAGGGGATATAAAGCGATTATTGATAAAGATAAAGCAGAGGTTGAAACTGTAACTGCTCTAATTGAAATCAAGGTTCAGCCTAAATACGGTCACGGCTTCAACGATGTTGCAAACAGAATATCTCAGCTTGAAGAGGTTGAATCCATATATCTTATGAGTGGAGGATTTGATTTTGCTGTTATGGTTAACGATAAGTCATTCCAGGAGGTTGCAATGTTTGTTGCAAACCGCCTTTCTCCGCTTGAGGGTGTTGTTTCAACTGCAACGCACTTTATTTTAAAAAGATATAAAGAGCAGGGCGTAATCTTCTCTGATGAATTCAAAGATGATAGGGGGATTGTTTCCCTGTGTTAGACTACAGCAAATTTTTGAATAAAAAGGTTGTTAATGTTAAGCCAAGCGGGATAAGGAAATTCTTTTCTATAGCCGAAGAAATGGACGATGTTATTTCTCTTGGCGTGGGCGAGCCTGATTTTCTTACTCCATGGCATATCAGAAGAACAGCTATTGATTATCTTGATAAGGGTGCAACAAGATATACTGCTAATGCAGGTCTTTTGGCTTTAAGAGAAGAAATCTGCAATTATTACAGCAGAAAATTTAAAATTGATTACAATCCTAAGGGCGAAGTACTTGTAACAGTAGGCGGTTCCGAGGGAATTGATATGGCTATCAGAACACTTATTTCAAACGGAGATGAGGTGCTTGTCATTGAGCCCTCTTTCGTTTGCTATAAGCCGATTGTTGAAACAAGCGGCGGTATTCCCGTTCCGCTTATAACAAAGGAAGAAAACAATTTCAAGCTTGATGCAGAAACACTTGAAAACGCAGTTACAGATAAAACAAAGCTTCTGGTTTTGCCTTATCCGAATAATCCCACAGGCGCAGTAATGCGTAAATCCGAGCTTGAAAAAATTGCTGAAATCGTAATTAAGCATAATCTTTTTGTCATTTCAGATGAAATTTACAGCGAGCTTACTTATGGCAATGAAGAGCATTGCTCCATCGCTTCAATTGATGGAATGCAGGAAAGAACAATTGTCATTAACGGCTTTTCAAAAACCTACTCAATGACAGGCTGGCGTCTTGGCTATGCACTTGGTCCAGAGCCTGTTATTTCTCAGATGACAAAGCTTCATCAGTTCGCAATTATGAGTGCCCCTACCAACTCCCAGTATGCCGCTATGGAGGCTTTGAAGCATGGGGATAAGGATATTGCAAAAATGCGTGAGGACTATGATATGCGCCGCAGATTTACCGTAAACGCTTTTCGTAAAATCGGGCTTGACTGTTTTGAGCCTGAGGGTGCATTTTATGTTTTCCCCTGTATTAAATC
>JAIDJS010000244.1 GCA_029052085.1 Eubacterium sp. | reverse complement strand
ATTTTGGGTTATCCGTAACTTATTTTGCACACATAAATTTTCAGCCTAAAATGGACAAAGTACATCCATAAATAAGCACACAAATAAAACTGCCTGTATACGAAGCCAGCTTGAATCATTTATCCGCAAAATAAGTACAACAAAAAAAACCCATCATAAATTTCGGATGAGAATAAACATTTTTATTGCCCTCAAATTAACGAATAAACGACATCAAGCCACCTCCCTTGTTTCAATCGTTTATACCTTATCATATTAACAGGAAAAAAGCAAGCAGATATTTCATTCATAGGGAAATCAGATAACAAAAAGATGAACAAATAAAATGAATAAAAAGCTGATTGGAAACAACCAATCAGCTTTTTATTTTACACATATGTAATTTTTATATGTAAAGCCCTTACACTTTACTCCATTAATTTATTTGTATACAAATATTCGTTTTTTGGCTGTATACAACGATTACTCAGCCTAAATATCAAAGATATTTTTGTAAAGTGATTATCTTTACAATATATAAAATCCAATATTTGGTTTTACTTATAGTTTTTAAGGAATAATTTATAGAATTCAACTGCATTTACAACTGCTTTCAAATCAATATTTTCATTTTCCGAATGAACGGAAGCAAGCTGCTGAGCAGAAAGCTCTATCGGTGCAAAACGCAGAACACACTCGCAGACATCCGTTAATGTTCTTGCATCCGTTCCTGCCGGAAGAATAAACGGAGAAGCAGGATGCTGCGGAAAAGTCTTTCCGATACATTCCATTGTATAGGCAAACGCCGGCTTATCCATATCAGCAGGACCATGATATTCCGATTCATCCGAAACGGATATCTCAACATCGTATCGTTCAGCAACCTTTTTTAGCGCTTCAATATCCCTGAACATATCCTCTTCATCAACACTTCTGAGCATTGCCGTTACGGAGCATTTTTTACTTTCCGTGCTTCCCTCAATGCTGTTGAAAGCACAGGTAGAGCCTATCAGTCCGCCCGCCTGCGCATTGATTTTAGGCATAACCTTTTTTAGCAGACCGCCGAACAGCCACAAATTGCTGAACAAAACATTCATAGGAAAGCCACAGTATGGCGCAAGATGCTTAAACATAGCAGTAACCTGCGGATTAAGCCTGCGGATAAATATTTCCTTTGTGTTAACTTCATGAATAAAGGAAACCATTCTTTCAATCGGTGTAGCCTTAGCTGCAGCGGTTAAGCTTGCATGTGCATTTTCGGCAACTGCCGTGCAATTCAGCTTATATCTTCCTTTTTCATGAACTGCAACCATTGCACACTTACTGCATTTCATTCCGCCAAGCGGAGGTTCAATAACTGCACCGCCCTCATCAAGTATTACATCAAAGGTTATTCCTTTTTCTTTAAAATACGTTAAAGCTGTCGGAATCCCGTCACCGCCAAGCTCTTCATTATGGGAAGAGCCTATAAAAATATTGCATGGAGGCACATAGCCCTCCGAAAGCAATTCCTCAAGAGCGGAAAATTCAGCAAAAAGAGGTGTTTTTGTGTCAACCGTTCCCCTGCCCCATATTTTTCCGTCTGCTATTTCAGCAGAAAAAGGCTTATGCTCCCATTCGCCGTCTGCCGCAACAACATCGTGATGCGACATAAGCATTATATTTCTGTTTGTATCTTTTCCGGCGATTTTATATATCCAGCAATCATCGCTGAATATATGTCTTTCTGCTTTTTCGTGAATAATCGGAAAAAGATGTTCCATAACCGCTCTTAATTTTGCAAATTCCGTATCATCGTAGGAATCCTTAACAGAAATGGTTTTGCACCTTATCATCTGCTGCAGGCGTTCTGTATAATACTGTATTTCTTCCTCAGTACAAATGCTTTTTTCTTCAAGCAGTTTTCTTGCCTTTGCCTTTTTAACGAAAGTATTAACCAAAAGAACTGCAATTAAAAAGACAAGTAAAGCTAAAACAACATATAAAGCAATCATTTCACGTTCTCCTTATCCGTATTGCGGATTACACCAAGAACCTCTTTTTCCTTATATAATGCAAAAACTACAACTGCACCGATTGTAAATGCACCGCCTACAATGGCAGTTAAAAGAAGTCCTGTTTTGCCTACGCTTTCCCCTGTTACTGCACCCACAACAACGAGCGAAGGAACAATCATGGTTGCGATAGATGTTCCAAGCTTTGTTATAAAGCTTTTAGCCGCAGCAAATGTACCCTCCTGATTAATACCTGTTTTAACAGTATCATATCTGATTACATCAGCCATCATGGAACCCGGCAGAATATTCAGCACTGCAAACGGAAGCGAAACAAACAACGCAAACAGCACTGCAACAAGCATTGCATTTTCCTTTGGAAACGCATCAACAAGACAAATTACAAATTCAGCAACCGCAAAAACCACGCAGCCGACAATCATAGGCATTCTTTTTCCTGATTTTTTAGACCATTTATTTATAAACGGATACATAACAAGCGAGCCGATAATGGAGGTTGCCATTATAATGATTGCCTTTTCTTCGGGAATACCCATAAGCTCTGTTATATAATACATAATACAAGCCTGGAAAAAGCTCATACCTGTACTCTCAAAAAGCTGGCCAAGCGTAATAAGACGGAAATGCTTATTTGAGAAAGCATGCTTAAGTGATTTCATAAGCGGCGTAGTCGGTCGGACAGAACTTACATATTCCTTTTCCTTTATAACCAAAGCAGGCAGCAAAAGAAGAATTACACCTATAACAGTAAAGAACAGGAAGGTCATTCTCCATGCCATTATCGGTTCAAGCCCTGCCTTTTTCATAACGGCAACAATTGCTGTTGTTGCATAGCCAAGCATACTTCCTACAACGAAGAAAAGAGAATGCCACGTATATGTATCAACAAGCATACCCTCTTTTTTAACCATTTCCGGAAGAAGCGCACTGTGCGGCACCATATAAAGCGTATAAAAAATATAATATGCCCAGATAAACACAGCAAGCCAGATATTGTTAAACACCGGGTTCGCTGACGGCGACCAGAAAATAAGAAGCGCACTTAATGCGAAGGGAACGGCAAACCATTTCATAAACGGAATTCTTCTGCCGTTTTTATTCGAGCATTTGTCACTGATAGATGCAACCAAAGGATCGGAAACGGCATCTATTATATGACCGACTGCTTTAATTAATCCTATAACCGTAAGAATTCCCGCCAGAACATAACCCTGCGTTATTAACGTAGGCAAACCCGAAGCGGCAGTTGGCTGATAAAAATAAATCAAATAGTTATTAAGCATTGTTGTAAATAATCCTACTGCAAACTGAGGAAGGCAGAAAATGATTATTGTTTTTTTGGAAACCTCTTTCATACTTTTTTACCTCTCTAAAATATTGTACTATTATTATAGTATGTCTTTACACAAAAAACAAGTTTGTAATAATCGTTTTTGTTTTGAATTTTATGCGCAATATCGTATACTATAAATATAAAAGGTGGTCATTTTATGAATAACAATGCAATGTTTAAGCTTTCCTATGGTCTGTTTGTCATAACCGCAAAAGAAAACGGATTTGACAACGGCTGCATTATCAATACAGCACAGCAAGTAACAGACAAGCCAAACAGAATTTCCGTTACAATAAATAAAAGCGGAAAAACACACGATATGATAAAAAATACAGGTGTTTTCAACATTTCCATTATTTCCGAAGATGCCGATTTTGAATTATTTAAGCATTTCGGCTTTCAAAGCGGAGCAAACTGCAATAAATTCAACAACTTTGAAGCAGCTAATCGTTCTGAAAACGGAGTTTTCTATATAACAGCAGGCGTAAATTCCTATATAAGTGCAAACGTAATTCAGGAAATTGATTTAGGCACGCATACCATGTTTATAGCGGATGTTACCGATTCCGATATTCTTTCAGACATACCATCTGCAACATATGCTTATTACCACAGCCATATAAAGCCAAAGCCGAACGAAAAGAAAACATCCAAAACGGTTTGGCGGTGCAAGGTTTGCGGATATATATACGAAGGCAAAGAACTGCCGGAGGATTTCACCTGCCCGATTTGCAAACATCCTGCTTCCGATTTTGAAAAAATAGAATCCGATTAAACCATATAAAATACAAAACAGCCTTATCCTGAAACAGGACAAGGCTGAAAGATATTGAATTAATACTCCGTGCTGTTGCGTTCAACATAGGTAGTCAGAATGGAAATCAGCTCGGAAACCGATGGTGTATTTATAACATCATAGCCTGCAATTTCCGTAAGCCTATCCGAATGATTTTCCCAAGCGTGTTCGGCAACCGTTCTGATATT
>JAIDJS010000243.1 GCA_029052085.1 Eubacterium sp. | reverse complement strand
GGCTTATACCGCTTTCAATATAATCATTATAATTCTTGCAGAGCGCTTTCATAAAGTATTTTAAATCTCCGCCGTCCATACACATATGGTTTTCAACAACGCATAAAACAGACTTGCCGTTATGGTTGAAAACGGCAAACTTTATCTGAATATCAGCATCAGGCGGAATATACTGAATAAGGAAATTGTTTATTTCCAAATCAAGCTCTGCTTCAGAAACCTCTTTTACAGTTAAAACATCATCAATTTTATAATCCTTAACCGTCCAGTACGGACGAATTCTGTTATCGGTAAACGAGGAATGAAGCACCGGCGCTTTCTCAAGAAAGCAGATGAGCACCGTTTTAAGCGCATCAATATTTATTTCAAAATCATATCGTAATTCAACATGCACCATTCGGTCGTTGAAATCACGAAAAAGATAATGCATTTTATCCCAAAGCTCTGCATTTAATTTTCTTTCCATGTATCAACCACCTCCTGTTTATAATGCCTGTTTCTTGAAAAGGAAGCATACATAACAAGAAAATCAAGAACAAGCGAGAAAATAATAAGCATCCAGCCTGTGTTCCACATAAGAACACCAACGGCCGATAAAATGATATAAAGCATTGTTGCAACAGCAGGAATATAAAAAAGATAATTTATAATGCGAAGCTTACGCTTTGTTGCAGCAGCATAGATAGCATCCGCAATAAAAATGGAAGCCACACCCGCTATCAGTATAATCCAGCTTTTCGGATAACCCACAATAACAAGCACAAAAAGAAAAACGGCAACGGTTAAAACCATAACCTCCATACCAAGGCATATTCTTGCAGGCAAATGAAAAATCCGCCTTAGTGAAGTAAACTTCTTTACACCGAGATTCAACAAATATACAACCCACAGCAGTATGCCGTCAACAACAATAAGCCATGTTTTTCCCCAGACATTCATGCCCATAGCACGATACATAAAGCTTATTCCGAGGAATAAAACAATAATACAAAGTATGTAAAGTACAGAGCCGACAACATTCATAATTATATTTCTTCGTGTTCGCTGCGCTGCAGTTTCGGTTATATAAAACGCATCATATTCCCTTTTAACATCAGGATGTTCACTGATAATTAAATCACTTATTACTCTTTGATTGGAAATACCCCTTTTTGAAACCTCAACATATCTTTGATTCATTTCTTCAAGCAGTTTTCTTTTAAACTTAAATAGAATTTCGTTGCCGTTCTGATCAGGCAACTGATTATCAATAAACTTAATAAACTGTTCCATTCTGCCTCCAAAAATATAAATTTCATATTTATTTTAACACACAAAAAAGTTGAAAACAATATTTATATAATAAACAAAGTATAAATTACAAAAAATAACCGCCGGCAGCACAAAGCCCCGGCGGTTTAAATGATTATTTTGAAAAGCTTTTTATGATTTCGTCAAGCTCATCCTTGGCTATACCTGAATGTGTGCCTGAACTGTTAGTATAAGCAGATCCGGAAGCCCGATGAGAATTGCTTACATTTTGCTGCAGTGTTCGGTTCTGCATATTTGCAAACTGAATCGACGCTCTGCTCTGCTTAGGCGCATTATCTTCTGCAGGAGGAGCAACCGGAGCAGTCTGAGAGCTGCTGTAAACATCTACAAACGCAGCAGCAGGCTTTACTGCACTATGGCTGCTTTCCCTTTTGGAAATATCAATATGAACATGCTCTGATGTATGCTTTGAAGGCTCAGATACCTTATGAACAGGAACCTCTTCGTTTAATTTCGCAACCGGCTGTTCTGGATTTTTCAAACGGGCACTGATTTTCGGCTCTTCTTCTGCAGGTTTTTCAACGGGCTTTACAGCAGGCTTGCTTTGCTCTCCCTGTAAAGCTGATTGCTTAACAGGCGTTTTTGGAGGCACAGCCTTTTTGGAAACCGGATGAGCAAACGAAGCCCCGGAATCCTCATGAACTTCGGCAGAAACACCGGTTTTTGCTTCATTTGCAAGCTGTTTTTTACGCTGAGAAATATTAAAATCTGTAACCTTTTTGTCCACAAG
>JAIDJS010000242.1 GCA_029052085.1 Eubacterium sp. | reverse complement strand
GACTTCAAAAAAATCTCTGATTTAGCCGAGTCTCTTGAAAACAAAATTGAAACAGCCGTCAGAGATGCAACTTCTCTTGATGAGCTTTATAATCTGATTAAATCGAAAAGATATGCACACTCAAGAATAAGAAGAATCATTCTCAGAAGCTATCTTAGCATTGAAGGAACACCTGACGAAGCTCCGTATATACGTATTTTAGGCTTTAATGAAAAAGGCAGGGATTTGCTTTCAGAAATGAAGAAAAAGGCTTCAAAGCCGATTATAACCAGACTCGGGGATTGCAACAGCGAAACACTGCCGTTTTTTCTTCAGGAATGCACATTTACAGATTTATACAATTTAGGATATATAAAGCCTTTGCCCTGCGGAACAGAGCAAAGAGCAAAAATAGTTATTAAATAGGATTGGGTAATGGATTATGAAAATGATTTCTTGGAATGTAAACGGATTGAGAGCCTGCGTAAACAAGGGATTCAGTAAGTTTTTTGATGACATAGATGCTGACATATTCTGTTTGCAGGAAACGAAGCTTCAGGAGGGTCAGATAGATTTTGCACCTGATGGCTATCATTGCTATTGGAATTACGCAAAGAAAAAGGGCTATTCAGGCACAGCCGTATTTACAAAGAAAAAGCCTTTAAAAGTAACCTATGGTATGGGAATAGAAGAGCACGATGAGGAAGGCAGACTGATTACGCTTGAATTTGACAGTTTCTATTTTGCAACTGTTTATGTTCCTAATTCAAAAAGAGAGCTTGAAAGACTGGATTATCGAATGAAATGGGAAGATGATTTCAGAAACTATATTATCGGTCTGAATAAATCAAAACCGGTTATATTCTGCGGTGATCTGAATGTTGCCCACAGGGAAATTGATTTAAAAAACCCAAAAAACAACCATAAAAACGCCGGCTTTACCGACAAAGAAAGAGAAAAGCTTGGAATTTTGCTGGAAAGCGGCTTTACTGATACGTTCAGATATTTTTATCCTGACACAGAGGGAGCTTACAGTTGGTGGTCTTATATGTTCAAGGCACGGGAAAAGAATGCCGGCTGGAGAATTGACTACTTTTTATCATCAAAGGAATTAGACGGCAGGCTTATTGATGCAAAAATTCACACGGATATTTTTGGCTCAGACCACTGCCCGATTGAACTTGATATTGATTTATAAAAAATGTGCTGTCCGTTTTTTAGACAGCACATTTTTTCTTGATTACAGTGTATCAATT
>JAIDJS010000241.1 GCA_029052085.1 Eubacterium sp. | reverse complement strand
TATTATATTATTACATAAATTAGTAAAATATTCAATATAAGATAAGTTATTTGTTGAAAAAATAAGAAAACTATGTTAAATTTAATAAAACGGAGGTGTTGAAATGGCCTTGCCTATGGATAATTTTTTGCTTTTAAGCGTAATAAATACAAAGCTTCGTGATCATTATTCTGATCTTGATGCGCTTTGTGATGATCTTGATGAGGATAAAAACGATATCATTTCCCGTCTGTCTTCAGTTGGATATTCATATGATGAAAATGTAAATCAGTTTGTATAAAGAAACGGCACGATGAAATTCGTGCCGTAATTTTTTTGCTATTTCAGATATTCGGAAATTTCTGCGTTTTTAACCTTTTCGCTGTTGTTCTCAACAATTCTTTCAACAAAGGTTAGTTTGCTTGTTCTCTTTCTGAGATTTTCCTTGAATTTAGCCGAAAATGCAATGAATATTGCAAAGATGTAGGGCATTCCCAAATTTGTTTCAAGAAGGGAATTAATAATCATAGGTGCAAGCTTTTCTGCCGCTGATCCTAATTCGGCACTTCTTATGCCGCCAAGGAAAAGCCCTGCCTCCCATCCGAACTGAACAAGAATTCCGATAATAAGCAGCCATGGAATATTAATTCTTTCCTCTTTTTTCTTTCGTGAGATGTTCCAGAGAATAAGCAATAGATATCCAACAAAAAGAATAATTGCCATATAACCGTGGTAAGAGCCTGTTGTTCGCTGAATGGTAATCATATTTTCGCCTGTTCCGAAGGTTTTGGTTATCAGCGGGCAGCATACCCACCAGCCAAGTATAAGCAGTGTCCACTCAAAAAGATTTTTATCTTTTGAAATCCATAGCCATATCCATACAAAATTTGTAAAGCCGTAGCTCATGGACATCCACATCAGAACCCAAAAAAGACTATGGCCGTCTGATATGCTTCTTGAATGTGTTAAAAGATGAAAAATTCCGTAATCAACAAGCTGGTAAACAAACCCGAACAGGATTCCGACAATAACGGTTGTGTATTTCTTTTTGTAAAGCAGCATTCCTGCAAAAACGAAAAGAAACCCGATATCCAGCCACATATAAAGCGGGTCAAAAACACGCTGTGCAACTACCTCCATTTAGATACCTCCGAATGATTTTTGTTAATAAAATAGTATCATATCGCAAAAATTATGTCAATTTAAAGTTGTCTGTAATAATTGAAATAAAATATGTTATATGTTAAACTGTTTTCGGAGGGGTAATTATGATTAAATGTTATAAGAAAAATATCATCGGCTTTTATGTTGTTGCCGCAATCGCTTTATGCTTTGCTGCGTTTTTTGATTTGAAAATTGATATCTGGCTCAATAATCCGGAAAATCCTGTTTGCATATGGTTTTATAATACAGGCGAAATTCCATGCCGCTTGATTATGCCGTTTGGCGGTGCGGTTATATTTTATACTGCCGATAAAATGTGGCAGAAAACGGCAGGGCTTCTCGTTAATCTCGGCGGGTCCGCTTATATGGGAACATATATTGCAAAGCATTTTTTTGTTGAAGAAAATCAGCTTGCTTTCGGCATTGTTTATGGTATCGGTTTCGGTGTTATGCTTCTTCTGTTCGGCAGGCTTGTACATATTCCCGAAGGGCTGAAAAAGCCTCTTTTCGTGCTTGCGCTTGTTGGTATAGCCGTTATGGTTGTTCAGCTTTCCTGCATAGAGGGAATGAAATATCTTTGGGGCAGAGTCCGTTTCAGAGATTTGCTTGCTGAGGGCAGCTATGATGCGTTTACGCCGTGGTATATTCTGAATGGTATAAACGGAAATAAATCGTTTCCAAGCGGTCATACAGCCGGTGCGGGAATGAGCTATCTTCTTATGCTTTTTCCGTTTGTTTTTGAAAAGTTTAAAGCTAAAAAGCAGCTTTGCTTCTGGCTTCCCTGTATGTATACAAGCATAGTTGCATTTACCCGTCTGGTTATGGGTGCGCATTATTTAAGCGATGTAACGGTTGGCGGCATCGTAAGTTTTTCGATTGTTCTGATTGCAATGGCTATCTTGCAGAAAAGGGATAATGCACTTCTGAAATCATAATTTAATGCCGTTTTTCTGCAAAAAACAGACGATGCAACTGTCAGTTGACAAATTGAATATTGGTGGTTGGTTGTATAAAACGGCGAAAAGCCTTATGCTTGAATTACAACGTTGACGATGTATCAAAGAATATTGAAATGAGGTTTGATTATGATTTTTGCGGATAAACTGATTCAGCTCAGAAAACAAAAAGGATGGTCGCAGGAAGAGCTTGCAGAAAAAATGGATGTAACAAGGCAGTCTGTTTCAAAATGGGAAAGTGCGCAGTCTGTTCCCGATGTTGAACGGCTGGTGCAGCTTTCTGCATTGTTTGGGGTAAGTCTTGATTATCTGTTAAAAGAGGATGCTGCAGATAATGGCGGGCATTGTGAAAAAAACGAAAAGGAAATCCGAAGAATATCCATGGCGGAAGCAAAAAGCTTTCTTGAAGCAAAGGCTTCAACTGCAAAGCCTGTGGCAGCAGGTGTTCTTCTGTGCATACTTTCCCCTGTGTGTCTTTTGAATCTGGGTGCATTAAGTGAAAATAAGCAAGGCTTTATATCTGAAAATCTGGCAGGCGGTGTTGGCTTGATTGTGTTGTTGGTTTTCATTGCAATAGCTGTTGCTGTTTTTATTTTAAACGGCAGTAAAATGCATCGGTTTGAATTTATGGAAAAAGAACCTTTTGAAACAAATTATGGGATTTGTGAAATGGTAAATAATTACAGAGAGCGATACCGTAAAACATTTACCAAAAATATAATTGTAGGTGTCTGTTTTTGCATCCTGGCGGTAATTCCTCTTTTCTGCGGAATTGTCATCAATGAAGATGATGATTTGCTCTTGATAAGAATGCTTTCGCTTGGGTTTGTAATTGCCGGAATCGGAATTTTTCTTATGGTTCGTGTGGGAATCATCTGGTCCGGTTTCAGTATGCTTTTGCAGGAAAATGATTTTTCAAAAAGCAAAAAAGAAAGAAAAGCGGTTGTTGAAGCAGTTACGGTTGCTTATTGGCTTGTTATCACTGCAATATTTCTTGTTTACAGCTTTGTAACAAATAATTGGGGATTGTCATGGATAATCTGGGTTGCCGCAGGTGTTCTTTATCCTATTATTCCGGCAATTTTAAATTCACTGAATAAGAAAAAATAAGCTCAGGGCATTGGGCACTCTACGTAAAGAAGTATTTGGTTTAAATTTTCTGATTTTGCCCATCTAAGAATTAAAAATCTCGGTGCATACGAAAGTATGCACCGAGATTTATTCATTATGCCAATGGCCTCTTTTCCTGTGTTTTAATTGTTTTTTCGTTTATCGCTGATTTTTCTTGCAAGGTAAACAGCCGGTGTGTCAAGCAGCGATGTGAATATATAAATAACGTAGCTTGATGCAAAAATGGAAATAAGCGTTTTCATATCATATGTACCGTAAAACGCGAAAAAGGTAAACAGCAACGTGTTTAAAATCTGGCTTATCAATGTTGAACCATTGTTTCTGAGCCATAAAAATTTGCGTTTGCTGCCGAATTTCTTTTCCGTAAATGCCCACCATTTATGGTAAAGCCAAACATCAAACAGCTGGCTGATTGCGTAAACAGCAAAGGAAGCAAGAAGCATTCTTGGTGTATTGGAAAAAATATCTTTTATTGAACCCATTGCCCAATCGCTTTCGCTTGGCTTGTAAAGCATCCAGCTTTGGCTTAAAAGAAGGAAAAATGCCGAAGTAAACATTCCAATCCAAACAGCTCTGTTTGCTGCCTTTTTTCCTTCGCATTCAGAAAGAATATCTGTTACCAGAAAAGTGGAGGCAAAAAGCACATTGCCAAGTGTCTGTTCCATTCCGAATGCGTTAATCAGTATCAAAACTTCAATGTTTGCCAGAATTGTTGCAATGGCAGACATGCAGTAAAGCCCTGTTTTTCCGAAAAATTTGTATGCTGCAAGTACCATTGCAAATATAAAAATAACAGATCCTATAAGTAAAAGCTCGTTAATCATATCAGTCACCAACCCCAAAATCAGTATTGTTTATTAAAATATCCATTCG
>JAIDJS010000240.1 GCA_029052085.1 Eubacterium sp. | reverse complement strand
TATCATTAAAGATGAAACAGTTAATAGACTTGACTAATTATCAAAAACAACAAACCGTTCACGAAATGAGTTAATAAATAATTTGCTAAATTATGAAATTAAAAACTGCGAGGTTGAAGCAGAATAGAGGATAACGAAAAAGGAAGGCATGTGCCTTCCTTTCTGTTTTATTTATTATACCTCGTTCGTCTGTTATGCAGACACCTTCTCCTTGAGGAGAGAAAGCAAATTTGAGGTAAATCCCTTCCCCCGCCCTCTAACAAGGGAGGATAAAAGGGTTATTGTTTTTATACAGGATGAACCTTTGTTTCAATATCGTCATGCTTACCATCAAGATTGTATTTCGCATCTCTTCTATTCTGGAAAAACTTAACAGCAACCTGATCAAACTGAGCATAGGAAAGAACATCCTCCTCCTGCTCATAAAATTCAGCAATTTCGCCCTTGAATTTATCAAGCTCAGGTTTAAGAAGATCAGCAGGACGGCAATCAATAACAGGGTCCTCGCCAACGATTTTCTTTCTGAATTCAGGATCAATATCGCAAGGTGTTTTACCATATTTACCTGCAACCATATCCTTGAATTCCTTTGTAACCATCTTATAACGCTCGCCCATAATGATATTGAACACTGCCTGTGTACCGACAATCTGAGAGGTTGGCGTAACAAGCGGAGGATAGCCGCTGTCCTCACGAACACGAGGAACCTCGGCAAGAACCTCTTCAAGCTTATCTGCCTTACCGGCCTGTTTAAGCTGATTAAGGAGATTTGAAAGCATACCGCCCGGCACCTGATAAAGAAGCGTATTTGCATCTACTCCGAGCATCTTTGTATTAAGCAAACCATCTGCAATATACTTTTCACGAAGCGGTACGAAGAAATCACGGATTTCTGTTAATGCTTTAAGGTCAAGCCCTGTATCATATTCCGTACCCTGAAGCGCTGCTACCATAGACTCCGTTGCAGGATGGGATGTACCCATAGCAAGAGGACTCATCGCAGTATCAATTACATCAACTCCTGCTTCAATACCCTTCAGCTGTACCATTGAAGCAAGACCGGAGGTATAATGTGAATGAAGCTGAATAGGAATATTCACTGTTGACTTAAGCGCTTTAACCAAATCATAAGTTCCGTACGGCGTTAAAAGACCTGCCATATCTTTAATACAGATAGAATCAGCACCTGCATTTTCAAGCTGTTTTGCATAATTACAGTAATAATCAATATCAAAAACAGGACCTGTTGTGTAAGAAATAGCAGCCTGAACATGTCCGCCGTATTTTTTAGCAGAATTGATAGCTGTTTCAAGGTTTCTTACATCATTCAAAGCATCAAATATACGAAGAATATCGATACCGTTATCAATACTTTTCTTAACAAAGTAATCAACAAGATCATCCGCATAATGGCGGTAACCAAGCATATTCTGGCCTCTGAAAAGCATCTGAAGCTTTGTATTCGGACATTTTTTGCGGATAAGACGAAGTCTGTCCCACGGGTCTTCATTGAGGAAGCGGAGGCAGGAATCGAAGGTTGCACCGCCCCAGCACTCAAGTGAATGATAGCCGATTTTATCCATTTTTTCGAGAATATCTTCAAATTCTCCTGTTTTCATTCTTGTAGCAATCAAGGATTGATGTGCATCGCGGAGAACTGTTTCGGTAATACCAATTTTTGCCATATCAGCCACCTCAGTTTAAAGTAACAATAATCTGACCTGCTTCAACGCTGTCGCCCTTATTCGCAGCAATAGAAGCAACTGTACCATCAGCAGGAGCAACAATATCATTTTCCATTTTCATTGCTTCAAGAATGCAGAGAACATCGCCTGATTTAACTGATGCACCAACAGATGTTTTAACATCAAGAATTGTACCCGGCATAGGAGCCTCAACCTTAATTGAGCCCTCAGCACCTGAAACAGCAGGCTTTGCAGCAGGAGCCGGAGCGGCAGGCTTTGCAGCAGGAGCAGCCGGCGCAGCAACAGGAGCAGGAGCAGAAGCACCGGCTTCATCAACTGTTACATCATAAGGTGTTCCGTTTACTGTAATTGTATATCTTTTCATAATCGTTAATCCTCCTATTATTTAACTGAATGTTTTCTCGGAATGGTTGTTTCTCTTTTGCTTTCCAAAAAGCTGAGAGCATTCAAAAGCTTTGTTCTTGTTTCAGCAGGAACAAAGATATCATCAATAGCTCCGCATGCAGCAGCAGTGAACGGAGAAGCAATTTCTGATTCGTATTCTTTTTCAAGCTCTGCTCTGCTTTCTCCCGCAGCAAGCCTGTCATTATAAAGGAATGCAACTGCTGACTCTGTTTCAAGAGGAGAAACAACTGCGGTATCCCATGCAAAAACAAGATCGGCATTTGAGCCTCTGCCTGCAAGAGCAATATAGGCAGCGCCGATTGCCTTGCCTGTTACAATCGAAATCTTAGGGCAGGTTGCCGAAGCATAAGCAGATGTAAGCTTCGTTGCAGCAACAAGCATCTGGTTTTCTTTTTCACTGTTTAAGCCCTTTGCATTAACAAAGGTAACAATTGAGATATTAAACGCATCGCAAAGCTTGATGAAAGCTTCAGCCTTATATGCACAATTCGGGCAGACCGCATTGCCGTCAAATGCAACAAAGCCGACTGTTGAGCCACCCATCTGAGCAAAAGCAGTTACAACATTTTCAGCATAGCCCGCTTTGATTTCAACAACGCTGTTATCATCGGCAACTGCGTTGATTATATCTGTTGCAGAAGTGCTTGCATCCGCAACATCGGAAAACTTTTCTTCAAAATCAAACATCGGAGCAACCACCAGATTATTTGAAGGAAGAACCGAAACCAATTCCTTAGCAGAAGCAATAGCCGAATCAACATCATCAGCAAGAATATCTACCGTTCCCTGTTTAAAGGAATCCTCAGCTGTTACATCACTCGGAGCCGTAACATAGAAATCTGCATCCTTAGCCGCAATAACAACATCTGCCATATTTGCCATAAGAGCTGATGTTCCAAGGCATGAGCCTGCAATAACTGAAATCTGAAGAACAACACCCGATACGGATGTTGAAGCCTTTAAAATTTCGCCGTAGGCATTAAGAGCCTCAAAGCCCTCCTTCAGCTTCATACCATTTGAATCGTAAATGCCGACAACGGCTGAACCTGTTTTTTTAGCAAGTTCATAAATCTTTTTAATTTTAGCACACTGTGCAACACTGATTGCACCGCCGTCTACAGTTACATCCTGTGAGAAAGCATATACATAAACACCATTTACTGAGCCATAGCCTGCAACAACTTCAATTTCGCCATTTGCAGATTTAGCAAAAGCATCAAGCTCTGTAAAAGTACCTTCATCAAAAAGTGATAAAAGCCTTTTGCGTGCTTCAGTGTTTTTTACTGTAAGTTCACTCAATTAAAAATCCTCCTTGATAGATTAATCATAGTTCTGAAAAAGTCAAAACTCCCAGAAATATCTATTCTTCGGTATTCTAAC
>JAIDJS010000024.1 GCA_029052085.1 Eubacterium sp. | reverse complement strand
TTTTTTATTAGCGTAATTTAGTCTTTTTAGTTATTTTTTTATATGAGTCATATATTTATGTACCTGATGCTAAATTAATTAATACATCGGAAACACCTCTTTCGTTTTATTTTTAATAAAGCTTTATCAGAAGAATATATCCTCTTACCTACATAGTCGTTTTTTTATGAAAATGTAACAAACTTTTTTTACACAAACAATCAAAATGTTTAAAATACAAAAAAGCAGAGTGCATACACACCCTGCCTTACAACAAAAAATCCCGAACAGGATTTTACACCTTTCGGGATTTTATTGATTCAATTATTCAGCCATTTTAAGAGCGGCTTCTTTTTCAGCTTTTCGTTCGGCTCTTTTCTTTTTTGCTTTATAGCCCATAAGCTTATCCAGATGCTCCTGCGGAGTTGAGCATGCACCGAGTGTCACGGTTTTCTGCCCGTAAATTCCATGGAAATCCGAGCCGCCCGTTAACAGAAGCTTTTGCTTTTTGCAAATCTCCGTAAGCCTGCTGACGGTTTCCTCATCAGCTGACGGATGCCATACCTCAACACCATCAAGACCCATAGAAGCATATTTTTCAATCTCATTAAAATTATCAAATAAAACCGGATGCGCAAGAACAGCTATACCGCCTGCACCATGAATTTCATTGATAACCTCTTCTACACTTGGATATTTAGTTGGGGCAAGAATATTTGTTTCGTTAGAAGCATCAAAAAGAGCATAATACAAATCACCAAAGATTTTATCTGTATAACCTGCATCCATAAGCGCATGCATAATATGCTGCTTGTAAAGATTGGTTGAGCCTGACGCATGATTGATTATAAAATCTGATGTAATCGGAAAACGGCTTGCAACCTTAAGCATCATAATCTGACCCGCTCTTTTTCTTGCAACCGATACACGTTTGCATACCGCTTCAAGCCTGTTGGGCGCATCCGCAAGATAACTTAAAATATGCACCTTTTTTCCTGCCTCAAAATCAAATGCTGAAATTTCAACACCCGGTATAACCGTTACACCATAGCGTTTGCCTATAACCTGACCTCTTACTGTACCTGCAAGGCAATCGTGATCTGTTATGGCAATAGTATCTATACCGCTTTTCTGAGCAATAACGATTAAATCTTCTATGCCGACCGAACCGTCACTTAATTTTGTATGACAATGTAAATCTGCTGCCATAACCTGCCTCCTTCCAAATTGATAAAAAAGGGTAGAATACCCTTAACATAGACATTTTAACATTTTTATTTTATCATTTTTTTCAGAAAAATGCAAGTTGTAAATGTAACAAAATTTGGCGAAGTGTACAACAAATTACTATTAAATTTTGTTAAAATCACTAAAAAAAGGATTTTGAAGCTCTCTGTATAATGCAGAAACGGGCAGACCGACCACATTAAAGTAATCGCCCTCAATTCTTTCAACAAAGAGCGAACCATAGCCCTGAATTCCGTAAGCACCTGCCTTATCAAGGCATTCTCCTGTTTTAATATAAGTGCTTATCTCTCCATCCGAAAGCTCATAGAATTTAACCTTTGTTTCCTTAAAAAAGGACTTTTTTCCCTGCGGACTGATAAGGGTAACTCCTGTATAAACGGAATGCTCCTTTCCGCTAAGCTCCTTAAGCATGGAAAAGGCATCCTCTTCATCGGCAGGCTTCCCGAGAATCTTTCCGTTCAGTACAACCATCGTATCTGCTCCGATAATGACATCATTATCGTTCATAAAAGGCTCTGCCTTGATTCTTGAAAGATAAAGAACCGCATTTTCGGGACTCATATCTTCAGGAATGGTTTCATCAACATCCCTTGATACTGCCATAAAATCTTTTGTTATCAAGCTCAAAAGCTCTTTTCTTCGTGGTGATTTGGAAGCTAAAATAAGCATTTACAACACTCCTCTGTAATAAAGTCCCCTTGTATAATCAAAGTCAGCCCTGTTTCCGTTTTTATAAAGGGAAATGATTTTCTCAACATCCGTTTTACTTTCATCAGTAAAGTAAAAATGGATAAAATCGGTTTTAATTTCTCTCATTCTGTCTGCCATATAAACAGGCACGCTGTTTAATATTTCAACACAGGGATACGGCGAACAAACTACAGGGAAAACCATCCCTTTTCTGTCTGTTAAAGAACCGTTTTTCCAGCATTTTTCACAGCCGATTTTATTTTTAACAGGGCAGTTTCGGGTCAGCATAAGCGGCAATCTGCCGTAAGCAACAATACCGGTATCCTTTGCATTTATTGTATTAGCCTCATCAATCGTTAATTCAAAGGAAAGAATCGGCGAATGAATCTGATCTGCCGCACCGCTGTTAAAAATATTCAGCCCGAAATCCCCGAATACATTAAAACCAAGCCTTTCAGCCAATTTATATGAGCCGAGATTTCCGCAAAGTGCATTTTTAACCCCTGCCTTTTTGAGCTGAAGAAGCCTTTTTTCAAGCTGCTCCTCCTTACCAAAAATCCCTCTCGGCAGTTCAACACCAGCTCTGTTATCAATAAAATCTTCAACGGATGACCATATCGGAATAAAAATTCTTTCAAACGGATGCTGATTCGGTATCTGCTCTGCATCGGAAAATCTTGCCGTAAAATAAGGTCTGCCTGCCGTTGCCCTCGGCTTAATCTTCTCCATCGGCAGTGTCTGAATACGTTTTTTTTCTGTTTGGCAAAGCTTCTGAACAGCTTCTCTTCTTAACGCATTTATCTTTGACGCAGGAACAATCAGACCATCATCAAGAAGTACTTCAACATGTTCGGCATAAAACTGCGTTCCGCCAAGCTTTGAAAGCCGTTCTGCCAGACTTTCTCTGCTCATCGGCTTATTTATGGCGGTTTCCGGAATATCTCCGATAACCTCTGCCTGTTTTCCAAGAGCAGAAGCCGTTAATGTAACCGGCTTATCTTTTAAACATTCAAGCCTTAAATCCATCGGAACAAGCGGATTTTCGTTATCATAAAGATGGGAAAGCTCTTTTAAAACATTGCTTGCCGCAACAACATCTTCCTTCTGCCGTGTGCCAAACATATCCCTGCTCATATCATTATTGAAATATCCCTGCGTAAAGCCGCTTCGGCTGAAAACACTTTTAAGCAGGATTTCATCTTTAATCGAATATTCATTATGTATTGCTTTTTTAACAGCCGTAACCGCTGCAGCAATATATTCGGGGCGCTTCATTCTTCCCTCAATTTTAAGACTTATGACACCCAGCTTCTTTATTTTTGAAAGCTGTCTGATCAGGCTTAAATCCTTGAGGCTGAGATCAAAGCTTTTGCTGTTATCTGCCGAAAAGGACAAACGGCAGGGCTGGGCACACAGACCTCTGTTGCCGCTTCTCTGACCAATCATTGAAGATAAATAGCACTGACCGGAAACGCTCATACAAAGCGCACCGTGAATAAACATTTCAAGCTCTAAATCTGTTTTCTCTCTGATTTCGGCAATTTCCTCTGCCGTTAGCTCCCTTGGAAGCACGGCTCTTGAAATCCCCATTTCCTTAAGCGCATGAACACCCTCAGGGGTAACAATACTCATCTGCGTTGAGCCATGAAGCTTTGCAGACGGAAAGCAGGCTTTTATCATTCTGATAATGCCAATATCCTGAACAATAAACGCATCCACACCATAGGAAAGTGCCTTTTCAACAAGCTTATACGCTTCTACCATCTCACTGTCCTTACACAGCGTATTCATGGTAAGATAAACCTTAACACCTCTCTGATGGCAGTAATCAACCGCTTGTTCAAGCTCCTCATCATTAAAATTGCCGGCATTACGACGAGCATTAAGCACCTTACCACCAAGGTAAACTGCATCAGCACCACATCTTACACCGGCAACGAGAGACTCCTGCGAACCGGCAGGAGCTAATATTTCAAATTCCATATTATGCGTTCAGCTTTTTTCTGAGATTTTCAAGTTCTCTGTTTAGGCGATCTATCTCTCGTCTTTCAACATCAACCTCAATCTTGGATCTTGCGGCATCCTCAATATAATCCTTAATCTGCGCACGAAGATTATCAGCGGCAGCAGTGGCTTTTTTACAGCTGTCTGCCTGATCAAGAGCAACCAGAACGGCACACTGAATTAAAGAAAGGCTTGGGTTTGCACTTGTAACTGCCTTCATTTCAGCATCAAGAAGCTCACCGAGGCTTTCAACATATTCCGGCTCATCCTCGCTGACAATGGTATAATTCACACCGCAAATTTTAAGCTGCACTTTATTTTTCTGAGTCATAATTATGCCTCCAACAACAAATTTCGTTTTTTTATATAGTATAAGTATAGCAAGATAATAAATTCTTGTCAAATACTAAAAATTTCTGCTGAATTCTGACGAATAAAAAACAGCACCGATTCGCTTTACAAATGAAGAATTAAAACGGCAAAGCCGATATAAACAAGCAGTGAAACCACATCGGAAAGCGTTGTGATAAACGGATTTGCAAGCACTGCCGGATCAAGCCCCATTTTCTTAGCAATGATAGGCAAGGCACTGCCTATTATTTTAGCACATATCGTTTCAACCAATATCGTAAAGCAGATAACCAGGGAAACCATAAAGGTTATATCATCATTTCCAAGAATAATGCGGTCAAACAGTATCAACTTAGCAAAGCATACAACTGCCAGCGACAGTCCGCTTATTACGCCTACACGGAATTCCTTCCATATTACCTTGAATACATCCTTAAATCCGACCTCATCAAGAGAAAGCGCACGGATAATCATTGCGCTGGACTGACCTCCGGAGTTTCCGCTCGTACCCATAAGCATAGGAATAAACGCCGTTAAAACAGCCACTGTCATCAATCTTGTTTCAAATGTTGTTAAAATCTGGCTTGTAAGCGTAGCTGAAATCATAAGCATCATAAGCCACGGTATTCTTTTTTTCCATAAATCTATAACGCTTGTTTTCAGATAAGGCGTATCCGTTGGTGTAATAGCCGCCATCTTCTGGATATCCTCGGTGTTTTCCTCCTGAATAACATCAATTGCATCGTCAACCGTAATAATACCGACAAGTCTGTTTTCCATATCAACAACAGGAAGAGCAAGGAAATCATATTTTGAAAGCGTTTGTGTAGCAGTTTCCTGGTCATCAAGCGTATTTATGGAAATCACATTTGTTTCCATCAAATCTTCGATAACATCATCCGAATCACTTAAAAGCAGCTCTTTAACTGTTGTAACACCGATAAGATGCCTTGACGCATCCATTACATAACAGGTATAAATTGTTTCCTTATCAAGACCCGTTCGTCTGATCCTCTTAAAAGCATCCTCAACGGTCATATCCCTTTTAAGATCAACGAATTCGGGTGTCATAATTGAGCCTGCCGAATCCTCGGGATATTTAAGAATTGTATTTATAGCTTCCCTTGTTTCAGGGTCTGTATTCTTAAGAATTCGTTTAACGATTGTTGCCGGCATTTCCTCAATAATATCGGCAGCATCATCAATATAGATTTCGTCAAGCACTTCCTTAAGCTCTGTATCGGAAAAGGCAATGATTAAATTTTCCTGCGTATCTCCGTCAAATTCAACGAAAGTATCCGCAGCATTTTCTTTTGTTAAAAGACGAAAAAGGAATACGCGTTCACGCTCATCAAAAACGTTTTCCAGCAGCTGAGCAATATCGGCAGGATTGATATCGTTAAGATATTTTTTCAGCTCGCTGATATTCCTTTGGCTATGAAGCTCGTTTATACGTTCCATCATTTCTTCAAATCTCACAAACTCACATCCTTTTCCAATACAAATATTAAAACCTATCTGCCTCTCCTGTTAAAGGGCGGTAGGTGCGAAGCACTCAGAGGGATTTATATAGCAGGACGGGTAAACCGTCCCCCCCGCAAATTACTCGTTGGGTGTTGCATCCCCGGCGCACCGTATTCAATCACTCACTTTATAAAACGGCTTTTCGTCACTGTCATAAACATTAACCGTAATTCGCTTTGCAATTTTAGCAGCAATCAGAATAATAACCAAACCGGCTGCAGCAGAAATACAAATAATTGAAAAAACCGGTTTCTGATAAAACAGCTCCCCATCCACAAATGAAACAAACGCAGGATTATTCTTTTCCGCCTTTACCTCTTCCATCGTTTTTTCAACACGGCGAACCTTGAAGGTGTATTTCTTTGTTGTACCGTCCGAAGCAAGAACGGTTATACTGAGCGTTGGCTCCTGACTGCTGTTTATCTCAATGCTTAAAGGATCGCAATGCGCATTGATATCCTGCGTTATCGGCGTAACATCCAGCTGCGTTAAATCACTCGGAATATAAAGCTTATACTCGGTATCCGTATCGTTAATCGCAGGCTGAACCTCGCCGTATTCGCTTGCAAGCCCTGACAAATTCGCATTGGAGGACAGGGTAAAATCAACAACATTGCTGTAATTAAAGGTATAAATAACGCTTCCGTTTTCAAATGAAAGGGTAACAATAATTGCATTCTGATGATTTAAGCCGTCATAGCCGTATGTAACAAAAACATTTGCATCGCCTGCAACATGATAGCCGCTTAGTGTAGGGCTGACCGCAGGGTCCTCAAGTGTAATGGTATACATGGTTTTATTTTTCTGAAAGCCCCCGTCTATCTCGGCATTTTTAAACGAAATGGTTTCAAGATACGGAACATTGGACAGCGGCAAAAGCTGATTTTCCTCAGCATACACTGAAAAAGAAACGACCAAGCAGCAAAGAGCCATTATCAAAGCAAATATTAAAGAAAATGTTTTTTTTGTTTTCATCATTATTTATCAGCAAGAATAAAGTTAACTATTCCGCTTCCCTCCAATTTTTCTTTAATTAAATATTTATCGGCAGATGTTTTAATGTAATACACCTGATTTTCATTCAGATTGTTTTTCATTTTTTCTGATATTTCGTCGCTGTTATCATCTGCCGCCTTTTCACTCAGCGAAATATGAACAGCTTCCAGCAGCTTGATATCACTTCCGATATCATCATAAAGCTTTGCGGAAATCACATCAAAACCGTCTTCATACTTTTCTCTTATATCGCTCGGAAGCTTTGTTTCGTCCAGTACAAAGACCCTGACCCCCTGCGAATTTGCCTCTGCAATGATATCTTTAATGTATCCATACGCCAAATCAGAATTCGGATTCAGATAGGTATTGCCGTTATCATCCGTATAAAGCTTTCCGCTGTCATCAAGAACTGCCAGCTCACTGTCCTTAGCCGGAACAACATTATCCTGATAACAGGAAACAATTCCGACAGGAAGAATGTCCGAAAGAACCAGCTCGCTTACCGAGTCCTTAAACTTAGCAGACGGAAAAGCAACTGCACCGTAGGCATCCACGTTTGCAAGCGCACTTCTGTAAGCAACAGAGCCATCTGCTCTTTTTATATCAAAAGCAACACTGCTGAAGGAATAGGACTGTGCCTCCGAAATAACAGATGACAGCATAACTGCGTTATCAAGAGAAACCGGCTCAATACAATAGCTTTCAATATTGATGGAAATTCTGTTAAAGCCGTCCCCATTATCGGAAACAGCATCCGCAAGCTCCGGCATTCTGTGGCGGATCATATAAACATCCATCGCCGCATAACCGGCAAAAACAATGGCAATGCAGAGGAACACAAAACCTATCAT
>JAIDJS010000239.1 GCA_029052085.1 Eubacterium sp. | reverse complement strand
CTGCCCTTGATGACCGCAGAATGGCTGCTTATGAAACCGACTTCCCATCTGATGATTTAATTGATATTGACGGCGTTATCGCTCTTCCGCATCTTGGCGCTTCAACACCTGAAAGTGAAGAAAACTGCGCATCAATGGGTGCTTTAGAGCTTATTGATTTCCTTGAAAACGGAAACATCAGGAACTCTGTTAATATGCCTGCCGTTTCATCAGCAAAATGCGGAACAGCAAGAATTACCGTTATCCACAAAAATCAGCCGAATATGATTGCAACCATTACCGATACAATCAGCAAGGACGGCATTAACATTGCCAACTTTGAGGATAAGAACCGCGGTGAAATCGCATACAGCATCATTGATGCAGACAGTGATATTCCTGAAAATGTTGTTGATGATATCAAAAAGATTGACGGTGTTATCAGAGTAAGAGTTATTAAATAATATTGTTTATACACAGAACAAAGGTTGCTGGTCCGGTTGGACGGCAGCCTTTTTGCTTTTTGGCTTGACAAAACACTGCTTATTTGTTATAATATGCACTAATCCACTTTAAAGTGATTAGACTTTAAAGCGTTAAAGTGAGGAGATGTTAATTATGGCACCAAGAAAAGGCAGTTTAATGTCAGTCCGCACAGATGTTAAGGTGCTTGATGCAACAATCAGAGATGGCGGACTCTGCAACAATTTTGAATTTACGGATGAATTTGTAACTGAGCTTTATAAATCAAATATCAAATGCGGCGTTGACTATATGGAATTCGGCTACCGCGCTTCAAAAAATCTTTTTGACCAAAAAAAATTCGGCAAATGGAAATTCTGCAGCGAGGAGGATATCCGAAGCATCGTCGGCGATAATGTTTCAGATATGAAAATTGCCGTTATGGCTGATGTTGGCAGATGCGATTTTAAAGAAGATTTTATTCCCAAAGCAGAATCCGTTATTGATATGATTCGAGTTGCCTGCTACATCCATCAGATTCCTGCGGCAGTTGAAATGATTGAGTATTTTCATAATCTGGGCTATGAAACAACCTGCAATATTATGGCAGTCAGCCAGGCAAACAACGACCAGCTTGCCGATGCGCTTGAAATGCTCGGACAAAGCAGCGTTGACGTTATCTACCTTGTTGATTCCTACGGCTCTCTTTACCCTGAAAATGCAGGAAATCTTGCAAAAAAATACCTTGAAATCGGAGAAAAATACGGAAAAGCAATCGGTTTCCACGCACACAACAACCAGAATCTTGCCTTTGCAAACACAATTGAGACCATGTCCTACGGTGTATCCTACCTTGATGCAACGGCAATGGCCATGGGCAGGGGTGCAGGAAACTGCGCAATGGAGCTACTGCTTGGTTTCCTTAAAAATCCCAAGTATAATCTTTACAGCCTGTTAACCTTTATTGAAAACTATATGCTTCCGCTTAAGGAAAGCGGTGTTGTATGGGGCTACGATATTCAGTATATGCTTACGGGTCAGCTTAACCGCCATCCAAGAGAGGCGATGGCATTTACTGCTGATGAAAAAACGGATTACTGCGAGTTTTACAAATCACTTCTTGATAATTTCTAAAATCGAATCACACTTTAATCGGGACAGCAAATGCTGTCCCTTTTCTTGTTGACAATGTTATAAGAATATAATAAAATAATTCTTAATCAAAACATCTCAGAGGTGAAAAAACTTATGATGATAACAGAAGATAATTCAATGAAAAATATGCAGTTTGTACGCAAGCTTCCGATACCAAAGGAGGTTAAAGAGCTTTATCCTTTAAGCAAAAAATCCGCAGAGATAAAGAAACACCGCGATGAAGAAATTGCAAAGGTTTTCAAAGGAGAAAGCAATAAATTCCTGCTTATAATCGGTCCCTGCTCAGCAGACAGAGAGGAAAGCGTGCTTGATTATGTGCATCGCCTTGCCGAGGTTCAGAAAGAGGTTGGCGATAAAATTATAATTATTCCCAGAATTTATACCGGAAAGCCAAGAACAACAGGTGCCGGCTACAAGGGGCTTCTGCATCAGCCGAATCCAAGCGGAGAGCCGGATATGTATGACGGCATCATTGCCGTTCGTTCACTTCATGCAAAGGCAATTGAAGAAACAGGATTAACCTGCGCCGATGAAATGCTTTATCCGTCAAATTACCGTTATTTAAGCGACTTGCTTTCCTATGTTGCAGTGGGCGCAAGAAGCGTAGAAAACCAGGATCACAGATTGACTGCAAGCGGAATGGACGTTCCCTGCGGAATGAAAAACGGAACCGGCGGCGATTACGGCGTTATGCTGAATGCAGTTACTGCAGCGCAGGGCAGCCACACTTTTATTTACCGTGGCTGGGAAGTAAATTCAAAAGGAAATGAGCTTGCACATGCAATTTTAAGAGGCGGTGTGGACAAGCACGGAATCTGCCACCCGAACTATCATTATGAGGATTTAATAACCCTTTATAATATGTATGGTGCGAATAAGAGCTACAAAAATCCTGCTGTTATCGTAGATACAAACCATTCCAACAGCGGCAAAAAATATGAAGAGCAGATAAGAATCGCAAATGAGGTTCTTCATTCCATGCGCCACAGCAATGATATAAACAAATTCGTTAAAGGCTTTATGATTGAATCCTATATTGAGGACGGATGTCAGAAAATTGACGACGGAATTTACGGCAAATCCATTACAGATCCCTGCCTTGGATGGGAAAAATCAAAAAAGCTTATTTATTCCATTGCAGAGCAGCTTTAATAAAAAATATGCACAAAAAAGCGATTGCTCAATTAGTAATGTAACACAAAAAGACTGTTAAACAGATTAATTTGTTTGACAGTCTTTTTTATATGTGTTAATATATTCCTATCAAGAATCGCTTTAATGCTTTAAAGCGATTGTAAATTACATATTTTAAGGAGAAGCAATTATGAAAAAATCTATTAAACGCATAATTGCAGTCTGCATTGCAGTTGTATTGGTTGGAACTGTTTTTGCAGCCTGCTCATCAAACGGCGAAGGCAAAAGCGAAGCAAACGGAGCTTATAAAATAGGAATTGCTCAGTGGGAGGATCATCCGGCGCTGAATGATGCAACCGAGGGCTTCAAAAAAGCGCTTCAGGATAAGCTTGGCGAAGATAAGGTTGAATTTGAATACAATACCGCTCAGGGAGAGGTTACAAACTGTTCAACCATTGTAAACCGCTATGCAACAAACAAGGTTGATTTAATTATGGCTAATGCAACTCCAGTTGTTCAGGCTGCTGTTTCCGCAACTAAGGAAATCCCGATTGTAGGTACTTCCGTAACGGAATACGGCGTTGCACTCGGAATTGATAATTTCACAGGCAAAACAGGCACGAATGTAACAGGCACATCAGACCTTGCTCCGCTTGACCAGCAGGCAGCAATGATTAAAGAAATTGCTCCTGAAACCAAAACCGTAGGAATTATTTATTGCTCAGGCGAGCCAAATTCAAAATATCAGGCAACAGAGGTTACAAAGTATCTTTCCGAATTGGGAATCACTGCAACAGAATATCCATTTGCAGATTCAAACGAGCTTCAGGCTATCGTTTCCAAGGCTGTATCTGAAAATGATGCAATCTACGTTCCTACAGATAATACAGCTGCAAAGAACACAGGAATTATCGATGCCGTTGCAAGACCTGCTAAAAAGCCTGTTTTTGCAGGAGAAGAGGGCATCGCAAAGGGCTGCGGCATCGTTACTCTTACAATCAGCTATTATGATATCGGTTATACTGCAGGCGAAATGGCTGCTGAAATTCTTTCAAACGGAACAAATCCTGCTGAAATGGAAATCGGCTACGCTCCTAAATTCACAAAGAAATACAATACTGAAATCTGCAAGGAACTTGGTATTAATGTTCCAAACGATTATGTTGCTATTGACACAGCAGAATAATTGTTTTAAAATATAACAAAACAAGAGCGATAAGTTGTTCTTATCGCTCTTTTCATTGGAGGTTCAGGATTTTATGGCATCATTTTTTGTTTCAATACCCGGTGCAGCAGCACAAGGTATTATATGGGGTATAATGGCTATAGGCGTTTATATCACTTACAGAATTCTTGATTTTGCCGACTTAACAGTTGACGGCTCTTTCGGCACAGGCGGTGCTGCATTTGCAATGTGCACAATCGGCGGAATGAACGTATATGTATCACTTTTGGTTGCTTTTATAGCGGGCTGCCTTGCGGGGCTTGCAACGGGAATATTCCATACTGTTTTCGGAATTCCCCCGATTCTTGCAGGTATTTTAACTCAGCTTGCGCTTTATTCCGTTAATCTTGATATAATGGGTCAATCAAATCAGGCTTTAAATGCAAACAAATATCATTTTATTGTTAATCTGCTTGAATATAAAAAGTCCATTGCCGTCGGTTTGATTTTCGTTGCAATCATCATTGCAGTTCTATATTGGTTTTTCGGAACAGAGCTTGGACATTCCATCCGTGCAACAGGAAACAATCAAAATATGGCAAGAGCAAACGGAATAAACACAAATGTAAATAAGGTAGTAGCTCTTGTTCTTTCTAACGGAATCGTTGCCATTTCAGGCGCTCTCCTTGCTCAGTTCCAGGGCTTTGCAGATATCAATATGGGCAGAGGCGCTATCGTTATCGGACTGGCTGCCGTAATCATCGGCGAGGTAATTTTCGGCAAGATTTTCAAGAATTTTGCATTGAAGCTTATAGCTGCTGTAATCGGCGGAGTAATTTATTATATTGTAATTACACTTGTTGTAGCGCTTGGTCTTCCTGCTAACGACTTAAAACTGTTTACAGCTATTGTTGTTGCAATATTCCTTGGTGTTCCTTATTGGAAAAGCAAAGTAATCCGCAAAAAGATAAAACCACAGGGAGGTGCAGCAAATGCTTGAAATCAAAGGTGTTTATAAAACCTTCAATCCCGGAACGGTTAATGAAAAACGTGCGCTTAATGGTATAGATTTAACACTTAATGAGGGCGACTTTGTAACCGTTATCGGCGGTAACGGCGCTGGCAAATCAACCATGCTTAATATGATAGCAGGCGTTTATCCGGTTGACAGCGGAAAAATTATGATTGACGGACAGGATGTTACAAAGCTGCCCGAATTCAAGAGAGCAAAATTTCTTGGAAGAGTTTTCCAGGATCCGATGAACGGAACTGCCGCTGATATGCAGATATTGGAAAATCTTGCCCTTGCATCACGCAGAGGTAAATTCAGAACACTTGCTCCCGGCGTTTCAAAAAAGGAAAAAGCAGGCTATATCGAGCTTTTAAAATCACTTGATTTAGGGCTTGAAACCAGATTAACTTCAAAGGTTGGGCTTCTTTCCGGCGGACAAAGGCAGGCTATAACACTTCTTATGGCAACCCTTAAAAAGCCAAAGCTGCTTTTGCTTGACGAGCACACCGCTGCGCTTGATCCTAAAACGGCTCACAAGGTGCTTGAGCTTACAACCCAGATTGTTGAAAAAAACAATCTTACAACCATTATGATTACCCACAATATGAAGGATGCCATTGCAATAGGAAACAGGCTCATTATGATGAACGAGGGTAAAATCATATACGATGTAAGCGGCGAGGAAAAGAAAAAGCTGACAACCGCAGACCTTCTTGAAAAATTCAAGATAACAAGCGGAAACGAGCTTGATAATGACCGTATGCTGCTTTCTGCTGATGAATAAGGCAAAAATTAAGGATACCAATTTACTTGGTATCCTTTTTATTATGTGAAGCTATTTAATATACCTGATATCGTTCCCCTCTAAAACAAGAGTTGAATATTCGCCGGCGATACGGCTTGTAATACTC
>JAIDJS010000238.1 GCA_029052085.1 Eubacterium sp. | reverse complement strand
TCTATTGACAATGAATGGTGCAAGTGTATAATAGATTAAAATAATAATTTTATATGGGAGTTTATGTATAAAAATGACAAAAGTATTCATTGACGGACAGGCAGGAACAACCGGCTTAAGAATAAAAGACCGACTGCTGAAAAGAGATGATATTGAGCTTCTTATAATTGATGAGGATAAACGGAAAGACAAGGATGAAATAAAACGGTTTATAAATGACTCCGACATTACATTTCTCTGCTTACCCGATGATGCAGCAATTGAGGCTGTTTCACTTTTGGATAAAGAAAATAAAAACACAAAAATCATTGATGCTTCAACAGCACACAGAACAAATCCGTTATGGGCTTACGGCTTTCCCGAGTTATCCGAGGCGTTTAAGCGACGAATTGAAACAAATCAGCTTATTGCAAACCCCGGCTGCTATGCAAGCGGCTTTAATGCAATTGTTGCCCCGCTTATTTCAAACGGCGTTATCCCTGACGACTATCCCCTTACCTGCTTTGCAGTTTCGGGATACAGCGGCGCAGGCAATAAGGCAATTGCGCAGTACGAAGACCCGAACAGGGATACAGAGCTGGACAGCCCAAGGCAGTATGCACTGACACAGAACCACAAGCATCTTAAAGAAATGGTTGCTGTAAGCAGATTAGAAAGAACGCCGATTTTTTCACCGATGATCTGCGATTACAAATGCGGAATGGTAGTAAGCATTCCCCTTTTTACAAGCCTGATGAACAAAAAATATTCATTAAATGATGTAAGAAATATTCTTGCAGAGCATTACGAGGGCAAAAAAGCTGTTAAGGTTCGCCCTGTTGGCTTTACGGAGAATATGATTGGTGCAAACAATTTTTACGGCAGAGATGATATGGAAATTGAGGTAAACGGCAATGACGACAGAATTGTTATTACCTCAAGATTTGACAATTTGGGCAAGGGCGCATCGGGCGCTGCCATTCAATGTATGAATTTAAGTCTTGGAATAGATGAATATAAATCACTTGTTATAGGAGAATAAACATATGAAAGTAATTGAAGGCGGCGTATGTGCCGCAAAAGGATTTAAAGCAAGCGGCATTTACTGCGGAATTAAAAAACCTGCTTTAAACGATCCGAATAAATCACATAAAAATGATATCTGTTTGCTGAAAAGCGACACGGTTTGCACAACCGCAGCTGTATATACACAGAACAAAGTAAAAGGTGCCCCTATTACCATTACAAAGGCAAACCTTGAAAAAAGCGGCAACAAAGCGATTGCCGTTATTGCAAACTCAAAAAATGCGAACACCTGCAATGCAGACGGTATTGAAAAAGCAGAAAAAATGTGCGAACTTGTTGCAAATGAGCTTAATGTTCCAAAGGAACAGATTGTTGTTGCAAGCACAGGTGTAATCGGACTTGTACTTCCTATTGAGCCGATTGAAAAGGCTGTTCCGATGCTTGCGGAAAAGCTTGATTACAAAGGCAACCAAGAAGCAGCAACGGCTATTATGACAACGGATACTGTAATGAAAGAATATGCCGTTGAGTTTGAAATTGACGGCAAAGTCTGCCATCTTGGCGGTATGGCTAAAGGATCGGGTATGATTCATCCGAATATGGCCACAACACTAAACTTTATTACAACAGATTGTTCCATAAGCTATGAGTGTTTACAAAAAGCACTTTCTGACGTAGTAAAGGTTACTTACAACTGTCTTTCCGTTGACGGCGATACATCCACAAACGATATGGTTTCATTAATGGCGAATGGAATGGCAGAGAATAAAACGATTGACAGCTTTGCAGAAGAATACGAAACATTTAAGGCTGCACTTTATGAGGTTATGGCAAATCTTACAAGAATGCTTGCAAAAGACGGCGAGGGTGCAAGCAAGCTTCTTGAATGTATCTGTACAGGATGCCCGACACAAGATGATGCTATAACAATTGCAAAATCCGTTATCGGATCTGCTCTTTTTAAATGCGCAATATTCGGAGAAGATGCCAACTGGGGCAGAGTCCTTTGCGCAATCGGATATGCCGATGCTGAATTTGACATAACCAAAGTTGATGTTGATTTAAAAAGTGAATTCGGTACTATTGCGGTTTGCAAAAACGGAGCAGGCGTTGAATTCAGTGAAGAAAAAGCGGCAAAAATACTTTCAAGTGATGAAATTCAGGTTCTTGTTAATCTGAATCAAGGAAACGAAAACGCTACCGCCTGGGGCTGTGATTTAACATATGACTATGTAAAGATTAACGGAGATTACAGAAGCTGATACACCAAAGACAGTTTCCCATTTCGTCAAAAGGAAAGCAGATAAGCGGCAAAATATAAGGAGATATAAAATGGATATTACAAATGCAATGAAGGCGGACGTTATCGCCCACGCATTACCGCATATACAGGCATACAGAAAAAAAATTGTTGTAGTGAAATACGGCGGAAACGCAATGATAAACGAAGAGCTTAAAGAAGCCGTTATGCACGATTTGGTGCTTCTTTCAACAGTCGGCATCAAGGTTGTACTTGTTCACGGGGGCGGACCAGAAATCAACAGGGCTCTTGATGCGATGCAGATTGAAAGCAAATTTGCAGACGGTTTACGAGTTACAACAAAGGAAACAGCAAATGTTGTTCAGATGGTGCTTGCAGGCAAGGTAAACAAGGATTTGGTTTGCCAGATCGGAAACCTCGGCGGCCACGCTATCGGACTTTCGGGTATGGACGGCAATATGATTAAATGCAGACCGTTGGATGACAAGCACGGCTATGTAGGCGAAATCACGGAAATGAATATGGATGTTGTAAACGAGGTGCTTGCAAACAGCTTTATTCCCGTAATTTCAACAATCGGTTATGACGAAAACGGAAACTGCTATAATATTAACGCAGATACCGTTGCTTCAGCCGTTGCAGGTGCATTAAAAGCAGAAACCCTTGTTTCAATGACAGATGTTGTCGGCCTTTTAAGAGATAAGGATGATGACAGCACACTGATTCACAGAGTTTATATTTCCGATGTTCCGGCACTTATTGCAGACGGTGTTATCAGCGGCGGCATGATTCCGAAGATTGATTCCATGACAAGCGCACTTCGTGAGGGTGTTAAAAAAGCATTTATAATTGACGGCAGAGTTCCCCACTCCATTCTTATGGAGCTACTTACTGACGAGGGTATGGGAACTATGTTCAGAAGCAGGTGATACACAATGAATACAAAGGAAAAAGACAAAACATATGTTGCCCCTACCTACGGCAGATTTAATGTTGAACTGACAAAAGGAAAAGGATCAACTTTATATGATGAAAACGGAAAGGAATATATAGATTTCGGTTCCGGCATCGGCGTTACGGCATTCGGAATTGCCGATGAGGAATGGAAGGAAGCTGTTGTAAATCAGCTTGGTAAATTACAACATACCTCCAATCTGTATTACACCGCACCCTGTGCCGAGCTTGCAAAACTGCTTTGCGAGAAAACGGGAATGAAAAAGGTATTTTTCTCAAACAGCGGTGCCGAAGCAAACGAAGGTGCAATCAAATACGCAAGAAAATACAGCTTTGACAAATACGGCGAAGGACGAAGCACAATTATTACACTTGTAAATTCCTTTCACGGAAGAACAATAACCACCCTTGCCGCTACGGGTCAGGACAGCTTTCACACAAACTTTGCTCCGTTTACCGAAGGCTTCAGGCATTGCCCTGCCAACGATATTGAAGCACTCAGAAACATGGTAACAGACGATGTTTGCGCCATTATGTTTGAATGCGTTCAGGGAGAAGGCGGCGTATTAAATCTTGAAGAAAGCTTTGTTAAAGAAATTGAAAAGCTTGCAGAAGAAAAAGACATTCTTATGATTGTTGACGAGGTTCAGACCGGAAACGGCAGAACAGGAAAGTATTTTGCTTATATGAATTTCGGAATTCAGCCCGATATTGTAAGCACGGCAAAAGGAATTGCAGGCGGACTGCCTATGGGCGCTGTTTTATTCGGCGATAAGGTTGAAAGCCATATTACTGCAGGTTCACACGGCTCTACCTTCGGCGGAAATCCCGTTGCAGCAGCAGGCGCAGTAAGCATTGTTAAAAGAATTGACGATGAATTTATGAAAACCGTTTCTGAAAAAAGCGAATACATCATTCAATTTTTAAAGAACATGAAGGGTGTTAAAAGCATCAGCGGTATGGGCTTAATGCTTGGCATTGAAACCGAAAAAGATGCAAAAGCGGTTGTAAATGCCTGCCTTGAAAAAGGGCTTTTGGTGCTGACAGCTAAAACGAAAATCAGACTTTTGCCTGCACTGAACATAAGCTATGAGGAAATAGATAAAGGATTAAATATACTGAAAGAGGTAATTGAAAAATGAAGCACTTATTAAAATTACAGGATTTAAGCACACACGATATTCTTGATATTTTAAATCTTGCAGATCAGCTTAAATATGAAACAAAACACGGCATTGAGCATCATTTATTAAAAGGAAAAACACTTGGTATGATTTTCCAGAAAAGCTCAACCAGAACAAGAGTTTCTTTTGAAACAGGAATGTATCAGCTTGGAGGTCAGGCATTATTCCTTTCAAACAGAGATTTGCAGATTGGCAGAGGCGAGCCTGTTCAGGATACTGCAAGAGTTCTTTCCCGCTATCTTGACGGAATTATGATCAGAACCT
>JAIDJS010000237.1 GCA_029052085.1 Eubacterium sp. | reverse complement strand
GTATAATTCTATGGTAAATCTATTTTACGGAACGGAGTTTTGTTATGAACGAAAACAAAAAAGAAAAAAAGCTTGGTGAAGAAGCCGTTTCCTCTGAAACCACAAAGGAAAATAAGGAATCGGATGTCAAGTTTGAAGAAAACGACAATTGGAAGTTTGAAGCTGAAGCCCCTACACTTGATGATAATATAGCTTTGAGTAATGGCTTTGAGCTTGAAGCAAAGGCTGAGGATAAGCCAAAAGCCAAAGCAAAAAAAGAAAAGAAAGAAAAATCGCAGAATATAGTTATAAATAAAAGAGGTCTTAAAATTGTTTTAATTTCATTTGTTTCTGCTGTTCTTGCAGCTGCAGTTATTGTATTCGGAATAGATTATTTTGCGCTTCCGAACAGTAAGGAAAAAATGAATCCGGGTAACGTTGCTTTAACTGTCGGCGATATGAAGGTATCTGTCGGTATGTATAATCTGTATTATAATCTTGTTGTCAGCAACTATGAGCAGTATGCGGCGCAGGGCTATTATGATATTGATTTTTCAAAGGATTTATCAGAGCAGAAAACTGTTGACGAAAATGATAAAGAAATTACCTGGGAAGAAGTATTTAAGCTTGATACGATAAAGCAGCTTCAGTATGTTGCGGCTTATTATGAGCCGGCAATTGAAGAAGGTGTAACTGTTACGGATGAGCAGAAGGAAAATATTAAAAGCGCGGTTGACAATCTCAAAACCACTGCTTCCGAAGAAGGGGTAAGCCTTAAAGAATATCTTAAAGAAAATTATGGTGAGCATTGCGGAGTAGAAACGATAGAAAAGTTCTATGAGCAAAGAAATATCTGTGAGAATTATTATAATCAAATGCAGATTAAGCTTTCCGTTTCAGAAGAGGAAGCCTTAAAGTATTACGAAGAAAACAAGGATGATTATTTAACTTTTGCTTATATTGAAAATCAGTTTGTACTTGACGGCTCTGATGAGAATATAGAAAATCTTGAGGATGTCAAGAAAACGGTTCAGGGATATTGCGATAAAATCAAAACATTGGATGATCTTAAGGAGCTTATTCCGGAAGCCTGCTCAGGTCTTGTTAAAACTGCCATTTCACAGGGGTATTTCTCTGATGAAAAAACAGCGATTGAAACACTGAAGAATTCAGCTGTTGTAACCTATAAAGCAGATACAGTAGCCGGAAACTTCGGAGAGGATATTCTGAATTGGCTCAAATCCTCCGAAAGAAAAGACGGAGATACAACGTATTATATAAATGAGGATTATGGCTATGCCTGTATTTTCCTTTATACATCAGAGGCTAAGCCGGATGAAACAGAGCTTTATTCTGTAAGGCATATTCTGATTTCTCCAAATGATGATCCTTCAACAGTTGCTGATGCAACTGATGCAGAATGGTCTGCTGCACTCCTGAAGGCAGAACAGGTTTATGATGAATACAGCAAAAGCGATAAATCTGAATTTGCATTTGCACAGCTTGCGGAAAAATACAGTGCGGATACAAATACAACATCTGCCGGTAATGCCGGTTTGTACGGCGGCGAAATCAAAAAAACTAAGCTTGGCGAAATGGTTCCTGAGTTTGAAGGCTGGGCAACCGATAAAGCAAGAAAATACGGTGATGTTGAAATCGTTAAAAGTGAATTCGGTTATCACATAATGTATTTTATTTATGATGGACCGACTTATATTTTCAACCTGATGGATGATGCGTTAAATAAAAAAGGAACAGATATGATTAATTCGGTTGAATATAAAGAGCATTTTGCTTTTAGAAAAACAACTGTTGCAGAGCCGACAACTGCTTCTGCATCTGATGAAACCAGTGAAAATACAACGGAAAACGTGCAGTAAACGGCAAATTGTTAATTTGTTCTTGTAAAATCATTCGTTTTGGTGTAGAATGTCTTAGTAACAAATTTTTTTACGAAAATTGAGGAAGATAAAGTTATGGCAAAAAAAGAATTAAATGATGATTTGTTTGCCGGCGCTTCTATTTCAGACAGCGGCAAAAAATCCAAAAAAGAAAAAAAGTCCAAAAAGGGCAAAAAATCAAAGAAGGGTATTTCTGCTAACACAGCAAAGTTGATTAAATCAGTAGTTGCAGTTGTTATTGTGGTTGCTCTTCTGGTAACCTATGTTGCAACAGGTCTTGTAAGAAAAGGCTTTGTTCATTCAACGCTTCAGTGGACAACATATTTAACGGCTGTTACCATCAAGAATGATGATGGCGATAAAATCAGTGTTCCTGTATCAACTTATAATTATTATTATGCTTTAACATATAATAATCTTAAGCAGCGTCAGGAAGCGGCTAATGATCCGGATAGTGAAAACAGTGCGTTATTAGAGCTTCTCGGCTTACTGCAGGAGCCTATTGATGCTGATTTTACAAAGCCGCTTTCCAAGCAGACAACAACGAATGATGACGGTGATACAATTACATGGCAGAAATATGTTTATGATGAAGTCATTGATACGATAGAGGAAACATACACATATTATCTTGCTGCTGTAAAGGACAATGACGGAGCAGAGCCTGAAATTACAACTACGCAGAAGTCAGAACTTGAAAAAACAATTTCCGATTACAGAGAAGCTGCTGAAAAATACGGCTATACGCTTTCCGCTTATCTTGTAGCAGTAATGGGTAAGGGTGTAACAGAGCAGGTGTTCCGCCGTGAAGCTGTTCGCTCATATATTGCTGATAATTATAAATCCGAAATCAGTTCCGAAAAGATTACGGTTGAGCATACTGATGAAGATTATGATAAGTACAGAGAAGAAAATGCTGATAAATTGAAAGCCGTTAATGTAAGAATTTTTGAGGCTCAGAATGAAAAGGATGCAAAAGCATTTGCTGAAGAATTGAATAAGGATGCCTCAAACTTTACAGAGCTTGCAGTTAAGTATGCTGATGACAGCGATTTCAATAAGGAATATTATGCTGATGACAGTGCTTCAACGCAGCTTTACGGAACAAGAGAATACTTCTCAAAGAGTGTTTATTCCATTGCAAATCCGGATGATGCAGGCAAGGATGATGAGGATAAAACCTATGAGGGTCTTGATTGGCTCTTTAGCTCAGATAGAAAATCAGGTGATATAAAACAGTTTTCCAATACGGTTGTTTATATTCTTTCTCCTGCAGCAGAGCCAAAGGGAAATGCAATAAATATTCGTCATATTCTTGTTTCTCCTAATGATGAACCATCATCTGCATCAAAGGCTTCCGCTGAAGAATGGGCAGCTGCTAAAAAGCAGGCAGAGGAAATTCTTGATAAATTTAATGACGGCAAGAAAACTGCCGATGATTTCGCTGCTCTTGCTGAAGAATATACTGTAGATCCGGGTTCAAAGGAAAACGGCGGTCTTTATTCAGATGTTGCTCCCGGTATGATGGTTCCAACATTTAACAACTGGTGCTTTGCTGATGACAGAAAAGCAGGGGATACAGGAATTGTTCAGTCTGAATCAGGCTACCACATTATGTATTTGGATTCGGAATCAAAAACACCTATTTGGAAATCTTTTGCAGTATCACAGCTTGATGAAAGCGAAACTGTTTTAAAAACAGAGCAGCTTGAAGAAGAGTATAATGCAAAGGTTAACTGGTTTGGTTCACGATATTTTGAAATTGATACTGATATAGACAGATAATTATTTCAAGGAGGCTGCATTCTTTGCGGCCTCTTTTGAGTATCATTGTTTAAGAGGAATTAAATGAACGATTATAACGCTACGGATGTAGAATTATTAAAAGAAAAAATTTCAAGGCTTATGGCAGCTCTTGAGGATGTTAATTTTGAATGCCAAAGGCTTGAAATAATCAATTCAAATCTTGATTTTCAGCTTAAGGAAGCAACAAGGGAGCTTAATCAGAATATAGCTGTGCTGCAGGCTCTTGAAGAAGAAAATGAAGAATTAAAAAAGGAATTGCAGGAATATAAAAATGGAATATAATCTTAATGTAAATCAGCTTCGTGAATATTCAAAAAGGCTGAAAGCAGGGGATAGAGTTGTTCTTTCCGGAAAAGTGTATACCTCCCGTGATGCTGCGCATAAAAGAATAGTCGAGGCTATGGAGAACGGAAATGCGCTTCCGTATAATTTAAAGGATGCCGTTATATATTATGCCGGTCCTACGCCTGCTCCGGAAGGTCTGGCTGTTGGCTCCTGCGGACCTACAACCTCAAGCCGTATGGATGTTTTTGCTCCTTTGCTGCTTGATAATGGCGTTGTTGCAATGGTGGGTAAGGGCGAAAGGAATAAGGCTGTATGTGATGCAATTGTAAGGAATAATGCCGTTTATCTTTGTGCAATCGGCGGTGCAGGTGCCCTTGCTTCAAAATGTATAAAAAGCTGTAATGTAATCGCCTACGATGATCTGGGCTGTGAATCTGTTAAAGAGTTAATGTTTGAAGATTTTCCTTTAACAGTTGCTGTAGATTGCTCAGGCGGAAATATTTTTGAAAGATAAAATTTAAGGTACGGTAGCGAAGTATTGATTAAGCGGTCAGAGCATTGTGTTCTGACCGCTTACGTGTTATAATTTGTTTGAATTAACCACAGAAAGTGAGGGATGGTTGTATGATAAAGCCTAAAAGATTAAGTAAAGGTGATAGAATTGCAGTTGTAAGTCTGTCCTGGGGTGGATTGGGGGATGATTGCTTTATTCACAAATTTAATATTGCTAAGGAGCGCCTGGAAAAAGATTTTGGGTTAGAGGTAATCTGTATGCCCCATGCTTTAAAAGGGAGCGAATTTGTAGCAAATCATCCGGAATTAAGGGCTAAAGATTTAATGGATGCTTTTTCAGATCATTCCATTTCTGCCATTTTCTGTGCTATCGGCGGAGATGATACAATACGGATATTACCCTATATAGATTTTGAAATCATTAGAAATAATCCCAAAATCTTTATGGGTTATTCAGATACGACGATTAATCACTTTATGATGTATAAAGCGGGATTGGTATCCTTTTATGGACCGTCAATTATGTGTGAATTCGGTGAGTACGTTAAAATGTTTGATTATACGCAAAAAGCAGTCAAAGATATACTTTTTGGTAAATGGAATCAGTATCAGCTTTTACCAAGTGCCGAATGGACAGATGACTATGTTTTTTGGAAAGAAAGTAATATAAATACGCCGCACAATATGAAAAAGGATTCTTACGGATATGAGATAATTAATGGCAGCGGAGTAGTTACTGGGCATTTGCTGGGCGGATGTATAGATGTATTTATGATGGCTATCGGAACGGAAATCTGGCCTGCACTTGAGGAGTGGAAAGACGCTGTTCTTTTTGTTGAAACAAGTGAAGAGTGTCCGTCACCGGAATTTATAAAACGGACATTCAGAAATCTTGCGGCACAAGGTGTCCTGAATGTTATTAAAGGAATTATTGTAGGCAAACCACAAGGCGAAAAATACTACGATGAATATAAAGCTGCAATTATTCAGGTTGTTGTAAATGAAGAGCATTTAAACGGTTTACCTATTTTTTATAATGTCAACTTTGGTCATGCAAAACCTATTGGTATTATTCCGTATGGTATCAAGGCACAGCTGGATTGTAAAAATAAGTCCATTGCTTTCTTGGAATGTCCAACGGTTTAGATCAGGTTTCCGTTATGTTTTCAACCAATAAATATTCGTAAAAAACAAGGTACAGTCAACAGATCGCACCTTGTTTTTTAGTTTTCGGAATCCGTTATTATTTCTTTGGATTCTCTTTCTATTCTTTGTTTTTATCAACTTTGTCTTTTATATCATTAAGCACCTTTTTTTCAATTCTTGAA
>JAIDJS010000236.1 GCA_029052085.1 Eubacterium sp. | reverse complement strand
TGACAGATGCTATAATCATCCAAAGAGGCTTAAGACTTTTTCTGATTGTTTTGAAAGGGATGCTGCTGACTGCAATTATTGCAATCAACGCCGCAACAACAAAAGCAATGGAAACAAAATTTTCACTTATAAATAAAGCAACAATAAAAAGAATAACTAAAACAATCTTCATTCTGGCATCCATTTTATGAACAACAGATTTTCCCGGGAAATACTGCCCGATAGTTATTTCACTCATACTGACTTCGCTCCTTTCTTTACCGAAAAGAGCCGGTTCATCTCTTTCACACCATCTTCAACGGTAAAAATATCCGTTCTGCAATCTACTCCGCTTGCCTTCAGCTTTAAGAAAACATCGGTTATCTGAGGAACATTAAGTCCCATTTCCTTAAGCTCTTCGCCGTGAGAATACACCTCAGAAACGGAGCCGTACATTGCAACCTTGCCCTTATTCATAACAAGAACCTTGCTGCAAAGCATTGCAATATCCTCCATTGAATGAGAAACAAGAATAACCGTATTACCCATTTCCTTTTGATATTCCTTAACCAGATTAAGAATAACCTTTCTTCCGACAGGATCAAGACCTGCACAGGGCTCATCCAGAATAAGCACCTGAGGCCGCATTGCAATGATTGATGCAATGGCAACCCTTCTTTTCTGACCGCCGGACAAATCAAAAGGAGATTTATCTTCAAGAGAACGACTTATACCAACAAAATCCATGCTTTGATAAACACGCTCTTCAATTTCAGACTCACTCAAGCCCATCTGTTTCGGACCAAAAGCAATTTCTTTATATATTGTTTCTTCAAATATCTGATATTCCGGATACTGAAAACAAAGTCCGACCGAAAAGCGAACATTTCTGATATTCTTTTTATTTTCCTTAGACCAGATATTGTTTCCGTTTAGGTAAACAGAGCCGCTGTGTGGCTCCAAAAGACAGTTGCACTGCTGGACAAGCGTTGATTTTCCGCTGCCCGTATGACCGATTACGCCTATTAAATCGCCTTTTTCTACTGAAAAATCAACATTTTCTATCGCAGCAGTTTCAAAGGGCGTGCCAACGCTGTAAAGATATTTTAAATTTTCACAAACTAAAACTGCCACCTTTATTCCTCCAAAGCACATCTGATAAATGCAGCACAATCATCGGCATTTAAAATCGTTTCATCAGCCTTTAAACCTAACCTGTAAACAAGCTCTGTTGACTGCGGAACATCAAGACCAAGCGCTTTTACTTCATCAACTCTGGCAAAAACATTTTCAGGAGTGTCATCCATTTTGATTTCGCCGCCGTCTATAACGATAACTCTGTCTGCCTCTACGGCTTCATCCATATAATGCGTTATAAGAACAATTGTAATATTTTCTTCCTTATTTAACTTTTTAACGGTTTCAATAACCTCTTTGCGCCCGCTTGGATCAAGCATTGCAGTTGGCTCATCAAGAACGATACACTGCGGCTTCATTGCAATAATTCCTGCAACCGCAACACGCTGTTTCTGTCCGCCGGACAGCTTATGAGGCGCTTTTTCGCGAAACTCATACATACCAACGGTTTTAAGCGCTTCATCAACTCTTTCTCGGATTTCTGCTGATGGTATGCCAAGATTTTCCACTCCGAAAGCAACATCCTCTTCAACAATGGAAGCTACAATCTGATTATCGGGATTCTGAAAAACCATACCTACATTTTTACGGATTTCAAAAACATCCTTTTCATCTTCAGTTGTTATACCATTAACAGTAACTGTTCCGCTCTGCGGAACAAGAATACCGTTTATAAGCTTTGCAACCGTTGATTTGCCTGAACCGTTATGACCGAGAACAGCAACAAAGCTGCCCTTTTCAATATCAAAGCTTAAATTCTTAAGCACCTCAATTTCAGCTGCTGCGTTTTCCTCATCATCCATTAAATAAGAAAAACTGACATTATCAAATTCGATTAATTTCATTATTTCATCCAGACTGCCGATGCACCGCATGGAAGAACCCCGCCATTTGACGAAACAGGAAGCCCTATCTCATCGGCATCAACACTGCCGCCCTTTTCTTTAACTATAATATCATCAAGAATATATTTCATAACGGATGCCGAAAGCCCCGTTGTATATGAATTTAAAAGCACCATAAGAGGATTATCGGAAAGAACCTGCTTAACAAGCCCGACAAAATCATAAAGACTATCCTCCAAATGCCATATTTCGCCCTTTGGTCCCCTGCCGTAGGACGGAGGATCCAAAATAATAATATCGTATTTATTGCCTCTTCTGATTTCACGCTGAACAAATTTTATGCAATCATCAACAATCCATCTGCAGGGTCTGTCTGCAAGCCCCGAAGCCTCAACATTTTCCTTTGCCCAAAGGGTCATGCCCTTTGAAGCATCAACATGAACAACGGAAGCACCCTCTTTAAGGCAGACAACGGTTGCACCGCCTGTATATGCAAAAAGATTAAGTACCTTAACATCATTTCTACCGCTGTTTCTTATAACCTCACGTGTTAAATCCCAGTTAACAGCCTGCTCGGGAAAAAGCCCTGTATGCTTGAAGCCCATCGTTTTAATATTAAAGGTTAAATCTTTATATCTGACCTGCCAGAAAGCAGGCATTTTCTTATAAACATTCCATTGACCGCCGCCTGTTTTAGCGCGTTCGTATCTTGCATCAGACTGATACCATAGCTTGTTTTTTCTTTCGCTTTTCCAGATAACCTGCGGATCGGGCCTTATAAGCACCTGATTTCCCCAGCGTTCAAGCTTTTCGCCGTTTGAGCAGTCAATAAGCTCATAATCTTTCCATTCTTTTGTATATCTCATCAGCTAAGTCTTTCTTTTACCACATCGGCAATATCATTGCCGAGCTTTGTTATTTTTTCAAGGTCTTTACCCTCAAGCATTACACGGACAAGCGGTTCTGTACCCGATACGCGTACCAGAACTCTTCCGTCACCGTGAAGTTCCATTTCAGCCTCCTGCACTGCTGAAATAATATATTCGTCATTGTTATATTTCTGTTTACCCTTGGGTGTAACCTCAACATTGATAAGCACCTGCGGATAAACCGCCATTACCTTTGCCAGATTTCCGAGTGTTGTTCCGCTTTTAACAACGGTTTCAATAAGCTTAACGCCGGAAAGCTCGCCGTCCCCTGTTGTTGCATAATCAAGGAAAATAACATGACCGCTCTGTTCGCCGCCGATATTATAGCCTTTTTTCAGCATGCGCTCAAGAACATATCTGTCTCCGACAGCAGTTTTTGCGCAGTTAATTCCATTTTCCTCACAGAATTTGAAAAAGCCCATATTGCTCATAACCGTTACAACCGCCGTATCATGATTAAGCTTTCCCTCCTGCTTCATCTGCATAGCACAGACAGCAATAATTCTGTCTCCGTCAATCAGCTTTCCGTTTTCATCAACTGCAAGCATTCTGTCTGCATCGCCGTCAAAGGCAAGCCCCAAATCAAGCTTATTTGCCTTAACAAACTCCATAAGCTCTTCGGGATGCGTTGAGCCGCAGTGTTTATTTATATTCGTGCCGTCAGGCGTATCTGAAAGCATATGACATTTAGCACCAAGGCGTGTAAAAATTTCCTTTGCACAAACGGATGCTGAGCCGTTTGCTGTATCCAGAGCAATATTCATTCCGTCAAATCTTACATCACAAACAGATACAACATGCTGAATATAATCCTCAACAGCAGTTTTGCAGTATACTCTGTTTCCTACTCCGCCGCCGATTTGTAGTTCCGTTTCTTCGGAATTATCAAGAATAATCGCTTCTATTTCCTCTTCCGTTTCATCAGGAAGCTTATAGCCGTTTCCCTGAAAAATCTTAATTCCGTTATACGCACAGGGGTTATGAGATGCCGAAATCATAACACCGGCATCACAACCATACTTCCCAACAAGATAAGCAATAGCAGGAGTAGGCACAACACCGACTGAAATAACATCCACACCAACAGCACAGAAGCCTGCCGTTAAAGCAGCTTCCAGCATATCGCCCGAAGCTCTTGTATCCTTACCAATCATAACCTTTGGCTTATTATCTTCATCCCTGTTTTTAATAAGGATTTCTGCCGCAGCCATTCCGATTTTCATAGCAAGCTCATTTGTTAAATCCTTGTTTGCAATTCCTCTTACACCATCTGTTCCGAATAATCTTCCCACAGATAAAGCCTCCAAACAAAATTATAAAAGTGACTGCTGACCATCCTGCTCTATACCAAGATGCTTATAGCCGGCAGGTGTTACACATCTTCCTCTTGGGGTTCTGCTTAAAAATCCGATCTGCATAAGATAAGGCTCATAAACATCCTCAATGGTTACTGCTTCTTCGCCGATTGCAGCAGCAATGGTTTCCAGACCTACAGGACCTCCGTTATAGTTTTTAATCATAGTTGAAAGTAAGCGTCGGTCTATAGAATCAAGCCCAAGTTCATCAATTTCCATTCTGTTCAACGCATCTGACGAAGCTTCCTCGGTTATAACACCATCATATTTTACCTCAGCAAAATCACGGCTTCGTTTCAGAAGTCTGTTTGCAATACGGGGTGTTCCTCTTGAACGGGAAGCAATCTGATAAGCACCCTTTTCATCAATATTAATTCCAAGAATTCCTGCACTTCTTTTAACAATAGATGCAAGCTCATCATT
>JAIDJS010000235.1 GCA_029052085.1 Eubacterium sp. | reverse complement strand
CCGACATCTCCACGCGTAAGATCTTCGTCAGCGTCTGATGTGTATAAGCCACCAAGACCAAGCACGGCAGGAGCAAGAATACACATAATTTTAAAGCCGCCGATTGTAAGATCAAGACCGACTATTTTAAGAATAATTTCCCCGACTGTAGCTATTGAAAGAAAAAGGATTGCGGCAAAGCGTCTGTCCTTTGCCTTTGCTACAGCTTCAACCATAGGAACAACGATTGCCATTGAAACAACCAGCGAAAGAATAACAAAAACAATTCCCGTATCATAATCCATACCGATACAATCAATAACCATATAGGTTAAGTTTGCCTGAATCATTGAAGAAGCAGCAAGGAAAAAGAACACAAACAGCAGGAAGAATTTTGCAGGCTTCATCTTTATAATCTCGCCAAAGGCTTTCATTGTTGTTTTGAGCGTTGTTTTTCTTACCGGCTGATTCGGCAGCACCTTTTTAGGCTCATAAACACCGTTCAAAGATTTGCAGCAGATAATGCCAAGACCAATTGCCATAATGCTTATGATAGCAGCCACAACAGCGTAGGCATTGCTTTCGTACTTTTCCGTTAAAAGAACTGCAACGGTAGGCACAAGGGCAGGAAGAATATTTCCAAGACCGACAGCTATTGCATTCAGCAGAGAAGAGAAGGAGCGTATCTGCGTTCTTTCATCATAATCCTCTGTTATTTCCGCAACAACAGCATAATACGGAATTGTATACATTGTATAGAAAACCCAGATAGCCATTGAAATGAATGTGTAGAGCAATATTTTCAACAGCTGCGAATCCAGTACCGCACCGATATTTGTCCACGCAACAACAAAGATTGTACCAAGCGGAAACAGAGCTTTTTTCATCACTTTGCGCTTATCGACCCCTGCCCTGTCGGTATAGTTTCCAATCATAGGATCGGTAACAGCATCCCAGGCAATAGAAACAAAAATAATGATAGAGCTGTATTTCGGCTGGATTCCGACAATTTCATTAAGAAAGGTCAAATAATACGTATAAAACATATTGTAAATAAGAGATTCCGTAAATATACCAAAAGCGTATCCGGTTTTCTTCTTTTTTGTTAAAGCACTATTCTGTGCCATAAATACCACCTCCACAGTGTAATTTTATCTTACTACAATATTTTACAATTAGCAAGAATTTTAAAACAAAAATATGGTAATTGTAAAAACAATATGCTAATATGTTAATCGGAGGGATAAACATGAAATCAAAACAAAACAGAATTTACATAGCATTTACAGTGTTTTACTTATCATTTTTTGCAATTCTCGTTGCAATAGGAAGCTTTTATGATTTGAAAATTAATCAGGAGCTTTTTAACCCTGCAAACCCAATTGCAAAATGTTTTGAAATATGGGGCGAGGTACCGAGATTTGCAATGTGGGCGCCTGCTGCAACCGTGCTTTTATTGACAAGGCACAATCTTGCAGAATGCCTTGAAATCATCAACCGCTTATTTCCGTTTATTCCGAAGTTAAGCGAAAATGCCGTTAAAAGCAGAGTATATACTTTTTTTAATTTTGTTGTAAACGCGCTTGAAATCGTCGGTTTTACCGTTCTTGCTGTTCTGGGCTGGGATAAACTTATAAGGAATGTAGGCAAATATTATGTTGATTTAAGTAAAGCTGTATGGTATATCATTTCGGCAGTTGTTGCAGTTATCTTTATAACTATATGCTCAAGAATTCCGAAAAGAATATTAAACAGACTTGAGCCTCTTGCACTTACGGGCATACTGATCGGCATATTTTTCTGCTTTGAAAGCCCGATAAAAAGCATTGCAAACCGTGTTCGCTTCCGCGAAATGGTTGCCTTTTCAAACGGAATTGAGAATGCAAGAGCAGCAGAGGTAACAAATGCACTTGTCGGTTCAAGCGATTTTTCATTATTTAGCAACTGGTATCAGAAAGGCAACGGCGGTGCAATACTGAACGGCTTTGAATTAGGCGGAGGAAGCTGCCCGAGCGGTCACGTAATCAGCGGATGCTTTTCACTTCTTTTTCCGCTTCTTGTAAGCCGATTTGAAAAAACAAAAAAATTCACAGTTCCTGCCTGCATTATATCCTTTATTTACATAGCTTTTCTTGGGTTTACAAGAATGATAAGAGGTGCACATTTCTTATCGGACATTGCCTTAGGTGCAATCGTCGGAATGTTATTCTTCCTGATTGCCTACGGCGCTTTAAGATTCCTTGAAACGAAAAAGTTTTTACCAACCATGGAACTTTAAAATACCTTTTCATTCAACAAAAATAATAAACAAAAATGCGTGGTCTGCTTTTGCAGGTCACGCACTATTTTTATTCATTTATTTTTTACTTTGACTGAACATCCAACGGCACCAGTCTTCTTTATGATAAAACCGCCCCGCCATACCATGTCCGTATTTATCCCAACGTGTATATTTGACATCTGCACCAAGCGCTTTCAGCTTTTTCACGGCAAAATCATCAAATTCAACACCAACCATTTTATCATCAGAGGAATGGGCAACCCACATAGGCAGGCGGGCAATTCTTTCAAAATCAGTGTATGGTGAGTTTTCAATTTTCAAATCAAATCTGCCGACAACAGGAACCGCACAGGCGCATAATTCGGGATAGTTATACACAAGGCGCCACGTACAGCAACCGCCAAGCGAGGTACCAAAGGCATAAATTCTGTTTGTATCAATATTTTCCTTATCAATCAGCATACTTACCAGACGATTGACGGAAGCAATATAGGAATCAAACTTAGAATTAAAATCCTCATAGCTCTTATTGTAATTAATACTTGTTAATGGCTGAGGTATCAATATATTGCAATTGTGTTTATTCAGTTTGCCAAGCATAGGTATGCTTTCAAAAAACGGCTTGAAATTATCCAGACCTACTGAGCCGGCACCGCAGAAAAAAATGACCAAAGGTTGTTTCTCGTTACCTCTGCACCTTTTGAAACGGAATGAATATGTAATACGGTTCTCTTTATCAACAAAGCTGCAGGACTTATAAACGCCTAAATCAATACCCTGCCTTATCACTGCAGTTTTATTATAATGACTGAGCCTGTTTTGAACTTTGCCTTCTTCCTTGTGCAGTTTTTTATAAATCCGGCAGAATACCTTATACCATGTTTTCGGAGACCATTTAAATTTATCATCCGTAGGTACAACCTTTTTATCTTCAATCCGATAATACTTCTTATTTTCATCAATAAATATCAAATCATCAGAAACATTAACAACATCATCCATATCCTTATCATCAAAGGAAATCAAAAATACATCTTCCGTTTCATTCTTCCGAACAATATATTTTTCCAATCCCGGAATTATGCTTCCGCTAACCGTTAAATAATACCTCATCATTATCCCTCTGCTCTTTCTGTTATACCTTCCTGTTCTGCCTGCTTTCTTCTTTCAAGAAGCTCAGCAGAAACCCTTGCTCTTTCCTTGGGACCGTATCTTACAAACAGAAGCGGAATGATATAAAGAATACTTGCAACAGCAGGGGTAAGCACAACAAGCGGCCATATCCATTTATCGAAGGCGGCTGACTGCGTGCCGATATAAACCTCGGCATTATCAATTGCATTATATTTAAGAAGGGAAAGTGCAAGTGTTGCAAGACCGGCAGTGATACCGCTTGCAATCTTTGTAAACGAGGTTTGCATGGAAAATGTAATTCCCTCCGTTCTTTTGCCTGTTTTCCATTCCATATAATCAATACTGTCACAGAACAGAGAGGTCTGGGCAATACTGTTTGCGCCTGTAGGTATAGATGCAATACCCATAATAATCATAGATATCCACAGCTTCTTACCCTCAAAGCCTACAAAAAATGCAACCACTCTTAAAGCGCAGTTAAACAGCTGCATAAATATAAGAACATTAATATAGCTGTTTTTGAAAAACTTTTTCATTTTATCGGCAAACACCATACCGATAAAGGCAGGCGCACCCGTTATAACATAATACAGGGTTGAAAGACCAAGTGCCCCGATTATACCATTACCAAGGAAACTGGTTGGGATTTCATATTTAAAGAAATAGGTTACAAGATTTATACCAAATCCAAGAGCGCCGATAAGATTTGCCAAAGTAACAAGCATTAAAATTCTGTTTTTAAAAAGAAGCGAAAAGCTTTCTGCAAGGCTTGCCTGCTTCGTTTCCTGAATAACTCTTACTCTTTCATTTGTTTTATCCGCTCTTTTGGAAATCATTGCACCGCCAAGTCCGAAGATAACAGCAAAAACAAGCGTTACAAACTGCCATGACTGCCCCGTTGCATTAACAACCATTTCAAGTGCCATAGGAATCATCGTACTGAAAACAGCGTAAACAACCGATCCGATTGTTCTTGCCCACTGAACAAACTTATCTCTTTCATCTGCATTCGGCGTAACCATTGCCGTTATTCCCCAGATTGAAACATCCTGAACCGTGTAAGCAAGGTCCCAGCAAATATACATAATTACAAAATATGCCACCCGAAGCCAGAGCAAATCCTCTTCCGTTGAAAACACAAGAAAAAGGAGAACGGAAAATATGCCGACGGGAAGCGGAGTGTATCTTAAAAACGGCCGCATTTTTTCACCGTTTTTAAAGGTATGCTTATCAATAAATGAACCTACAACAGGATCATTAATGCCATCCCATACCTTCATAATAATCAGAAGTGCAGAAACTATGATAGCAGGAAAAAGTGCTATATCCGTCATAAAATATGTAAAAAATGATGCACCTATAAGAGAATAAACAAGATTCTGCCCCGAAAGCCCGACACAGTAATTGATTTTTTCACTTTTCGTAATATAATTTTGCATTTCAATCAAACAGCCTTTCTTTCCGATAAATTTTTAACCCCATACATTATTTCAGTCAAAGCTTCAACTGATTATAATTCAAGTATACACTTTAATTTGAACAAAATCAACAATTTTGTAAAATGAAAAAGCGACGCCTTATATTATACGCAAGACATCTAGATGTACCTTTACAAAAATTGGCATCTATGATATAATTTAAAAATATTAATTATAATATAGAATTCTTAGTATAATTAAGGAGTAAAATTACTGATGTCCAAAAAAGTTGCAGATATAAGTGTAATCGTTCCGATTTACAATGTTGAGGAATATTTGGCAGAATGCCTTGACTCAATCGTATGTCAAACCAAACAGGATTTTGAGGTCATTATGGTTGATGATGGTTCAACAGATTCAAGCGGAGAAATCGCAAAGGCATATGCAGAAAAACACCCGAATTTTCATTATTTATATAAAGAAAACAACGGACTCGGCTGTGCCAGAAACTATGGTGTTGCACATTCAGACAGCAAATATATTATTTTCATGGATTCAGATGATAAAATTTCTGAAGATTTATATGAAAAAATGTTCAACGCAGCTGAAAAAAATCAAAGTGATTTAACGATATGCAATGTTGTAAGATGCAATTCAAGAAAGGCATGGGCTTCAAGTCTTCATAAAATTGCATTTGCCGACATTGATGCTAATACGCATATTACAAAAAACACCAATCTTTTTTATGACACAACCTCATGGAACAAGCTTATTCTGCGTTCATTTTATGAAGAAAACCATTTTGCTTTTCCTGAAAATATTTTATACGAGGATATTCCGGTTACCATTCCGATGCATTTCAAAGCAAACAATGTTTCTGTTGTTGAAAGCGCATATTATTACTGGCGAGTACGTGACGGTGCAACAAAATCCATCACACAAACTACGGATGATTTTACCAATCTTTATGACAGACTCAGCGTTTTGAAGATGGTTAACAAATTCATTGAAGAAAACAATATTGAAGAAAAATACAGAATACAATGGCAAATTAAGCTTTTGCAGATTGATTTGATAATTTACATTAATAACTGCACAACGCTGCCTGAAGAAACATTCAAAAAAACACTTGATATTGTTAACGAATATATTGATGAATACATTGACGAAGCTGTTTTTTCAATGCTTCCGTTAATCAATCAGCAGAAATACGCATATGCAAGAGCATATGAAATTGAAAAGCTCATTAAGTTAATAGAGTATCAGAAAAAAGATTATTATAACGCAAAAATCGAAGAAAAAGACGGCAGATTTATTGCAACGCTTCCCGATGAATTTTTTACAATTGAAAGCAGGGATGCTACAAACGAACTTGCAATATATGAGCCGAAAAAAAATATTACCGATATTACATTGGAAAAAGACAAGCTTGAAATTACTGCCTATCTTTATAAAAGCAGTGTTAATATTGAAGATTTCTCTCAGCAGAATATAACAGTATATCTTGAAAATGAAGTTACTAACCATTTAACACCGCTTGATATAACACCGGTTGAAAACAAAGGGTTAACCGAACAAAAGGGTACATTATTTGACACCTCAACCAACACAGACTCCAACTACAACTATGACGGGACAGGCTTTAAATTCAGCATTGATCTGAACAAATTTGATATAAACGAAAACAACAAGGGCTACAACAGAGTTCTTGTCTGCTATGAAAACAGAGTTCGCAGCGGAAAAGTAAGACTGGGCTGCTGGAGCAAGGTTTCTCCGAACAGTGCTATCGTTTTGGGAAACAAACATATACGGGTTATGTATGATGATGTAAAGGAGCTCAGACTTTATATCAACAATGAAAAGAATTTTGCAAGCAAGGTTAATATTGCAGACAACAAAATATCCGTAACGCTTGAAAACGAAGCTAAAAGCATTTATGCTGTCAATGCTGAGGATGAAACAATTGAATTCAGCACAAAAGACGGCAAAATGTTTACTGCTAATTGCGATTATATTAAGCGAGGCATAACCTATTCTCTTTTCATTAAAGATTCAGAGGATAATGAAAGTGTTCTTCTTTACAGAAGCAAACGGGTTATCATTAAAAATAACAGCTATCCGTCCGCTATTTTTATGACAAACAAAAACCATCAGCTTCGTTTTACTGTAAATAACAGCGTTACTTCCCTAAGGAATATGTATAAGCTTCAGAACTTTATCTTTATGGATACTGTAGCCCCCTGCAGTAAAAATGAACTTTCAAAAGCGAAAAAAGCTGTTTTATATGTTAATGATAATGTTGCCGGAGAACGAGTTGTTTTTGCTAAATCAAGATGTATTATAAAGAACGGCCGACTTCACTGTGCATTTTTAATTAATTTCAACAACAATAAAATCACAAAAAATCTTTATGCAAGCACCCGTGATCTTTATATTGCATATGAAAATAAAGACGGCGAGATTGAAAGCCACATTATTTACAGTTCTAAATACTATAAAAGAATTGTTAAATTTGAAACGCTTGAGCTTAACTGCTACAGAGGTGTGAACTGCAGCATAAGAATGAAAATCTCACAGCTCTGGAAAGAAAGCGAAAACACGGCAAACAAAAGAAAGGCTCTTACTGCAAAGAATTATCCGAAATACCGTACCAAAAAGATTGATGAAAAATGTATTGTTTTTGAGTCTATGTGGGGCAGTAAATACAGCTGTAATCCGCAGCATCTTTATGAATACATTGACAAAAACTATCCTGAATATAAATGTGTATGGTCGCTTAAAGATGCCAGAATGCCGATTAAAGGCAAGGGCATAAGAGTTCGAAAGGGTTCTCAGGAATATTTCAAATATCTTGCTACTGCCAAACATTTGGTAAACAATGTTAACTTTGAAGAGGCATATGTTAAGCGAAACAGACAAATTGTAATTCAGACAATGCACGGAACGCCGCTTAAAACACTCGGCTATGATGTTCCGGGAGAGCTTACAACAAAGCAGGAACAAGTCAATTTTGCTAAAAAAATTGACCGTTGGGATTATCTTGTTGTTCAGGGAAAATTTATGGAAGAAAAGTCTGTGCCGATATATAAATTTGAAAAAGAAATACTCAGAACAGGTTATCCGAGAACAGATATTTTCTTCAAAACCTCTGAATCTTATATTGAAGATATAAAAAAGAATTTAGGCATACCATTAGATAAAAAAGTAATCCTGTATACGCCTACCTGGAGAATACGCAACAAATTTGATATGCAGCTTGATCTTGATAAAATGAGAGAGCGCCTTGGTGATGAATATGTTGTTCTTATAAGGCTTCATTATTTTTGTGGTCAGAGCGACTACTTTACTGCAGACAACAAATTTGTGTTTAATTTGCGTTCTTACAGAACCGTTGAGGATTTGTATCTGATTTCAGATATGCTTATTACAGATTATTCATCTGTTATGTTTGACTATGCTTTGCTTGATAAGCCTATGCTGTTTTTCACATTTGATCTGGAGGATTACCGCGATAATCTCAGAGGCATGTATGTTGATATTGAGGAAGAGGCTCCCGGTCCGCTTGTATTCAACACGGATGAGGTTATTAACGCAATCCTCAACATAGATGAGGAAATGAAGAAATACAGTGAAAAAATATCTGCATTCAGAAACAGATATTTAACCTACGAAAACGGCAATTCCTGCCAAACCATTATAGATACTGTTATACAACCGACAAAATAATAGTTTAAAGCCGTTGGTTTTATCCCAGCGGCTTTATTTTTTTAAAATATCATATTAATTAAAACACAGACAATAAATCCGAGTATCAAAGGCACTGCAACAGACATCGCGGTCCATTTAACGCTTTTTGTTTCTTTCCATATGGTAAGCAGAGTTGTTGAGCAAGGGAAATGAAACATAGAGAAAACACAGGTACATATTGCAGTTGTTGCAGTCCAACCGTTATCGACAAGAATGGATTTAAGACTTTCAAGGGACGAATAATCGCTCAGTTCCCCTGTTGAAAGATATGTCATCAGAATAATCGGAATTACAATTTCATTGGCAGGAAATCCAAGAATAAACGCTAAAAGAATAACACCATCAAGCCCCATAAATCTGCCGAGCGGATTCAAACAATCAGCAATAACATTAAGAAGCATTGCATTGCCGACCTTTATATTTGCAAGCACCCATATTATAAGCCCTGCAGGGGCAGCAACAGCCACAGCACGCAGCAGAACAAAAAAGACCTTTTCCTTTACCGTCTGCCATATTATTTTAAAGAACTGCGGCTTTCTGTATGGAGGCAGCTCCAGCACAAAGGAGGAGGCATCCCCTTTCAAAACCGTTTTCGTTAAAGTAAACGAGGATAACATGGTTGCTGCCATAGATGAAGCAATGAAGCCAAGTAACACCAAAGCTGAAAGCAAACTGTTTCCCGTAAAAAACATAGCTGTTATTGCGATTAGCAAAGGAAATACGCCACCAACATTGCGGCAACTTTTGGGTGCTTTTCGATGAATAAACGGCTGAAATGGCTTTATTCACCGTACATAAAAATATGTAAATTCGCTCCGTCCCACTCAATTTTCTGAATGAGCAGTCTTATAATCTGTCGTTTATCATAAATAGATAAATCATCAAATAAATTCTTAAAAGACTTAACACTTTCAATCAGTGCGTCAGCATCAAAATCAATGTTGTTATCTGTTTGATTTTGCTCTGCAAGTTCGCTTTCAAGAGTGTGTAAATATTTGGTTTGTTCCACTATTTTTTTATCAATTGCATTTATAGATACCTGACTTAAGGTTGTATCGGTCAGGCGGTTTACAAGGATATTGATTTCATTTTTCGTGTTTTCAATATCCTTTTTTATTTTGTCTGCTTTATCGTCATTCTGCTCTTTTTCGTATTCTGTTTTCAGATTTTCAAGAGCAGAAGTAAAGGTGTCGAAATTGTCCAATTCACCTTTTATATAGTCAACCACCAAATCGTCGGTCTGCTGCCCTGTGAGATTTAGGCAATCGCAAAGTGCGTTGTTGCCCTTCAGCTTGCTTGAACAAATATAGCTAAAATTATCGCTCGTTGCCTTATGCTTTTTGGAAAACATCTTTTCACCGCATTTTGTGCAGTAAATCAAGCCCGACAGCAAGCCGACTTCACTG
>JAIDJS010000234.1 GCA_029052085.1 Eubacterium sp. | reverse complement strand
GATAAATACGATGATGTTATCTCGGCTCTTGGATATGCAAGAACAGTTGATTTGCTTGAAGACAGCGGGATTAACTCTGAATATCAGGACGGCGGCAATGTTGCCATTTCGGGTATTATAAGTCATATAACATTAAAACAGACGAAAAAGGGCGATAATATGGCGTTTGTTACGATAGAGGATTTATATGGCTCTGTTGAAATTATCGTTTTTCCGACTGCTCTTGTAAAGTATAATCAGTTTTTGATTCAGTCAAGTGTTATCACTGTTTTCGGAACGCTTTCCGTTGAAGAGGAAAAGGGAGCAAAGATTCTTGCAAATGTAATCGGCGGAGCGCCTAAGCTTGGCGATAATACTTTTAATAATGTGAAACATAAAGAAAATCAAGCGGAAGCGGGCAGCAATAAAGGCAGTAAAAAAAGAGGTCTTTTTCTGCGGTTTAATTCAAGAAATGATAATACTATCGAAAAAGCAAAAAATGTTGTTTCCATATTTGACGGCAGTTATCCTTTGTATTTTTATTATCTTGATGAAAAGAAGTATGAGCTTCAAAGCAGGCAGCTTTTTGTTGAAGTAAATAAAACAATGCTGCTGGAACTGAAAAGAATTCTGGGCAGCGATAATGTTGTTTTTGTAGAATGATGAATAATTCATATTTTAGTACTTGACTTTTTTGAACATTTTGAGTAAAATTGTGTTAATTTTGAATATGAGGATGGAGGAAATCTTATGAGAACTATTGCGGTATTAACAAGTGGCGGAGATGCGCCGGGAATGAATGCTGCTGTTCGCGCAGTTGTCAGAACAGCTTGTGTAAACGGAATTCGCGTTCTTGGTGTTGTTCGTGGTTTTAACGGTCTTATTAACGGTGATTTTGTTGAACTTGATTTACGCTCCGTTTCAGATATTATCCATAGAGGCGGAACCAAGCTGTTCAGTGCCCGTTCGGCTGAATTTGCAACAGAAGAGGGTATGAGAAAGGCTATCCGTACCTGTAATGAACATGGTATTGAGGGCGTAGTGGTTATTGGCGGCGACGGCTCATTCAGAGGTGCTCGTGATTTATCAGAGCGCGGAATTCCCTGCGTTGGTATTCCTGGAACAATTGATAATGATATTGCCTGCAGTGATTATACTGTTGGATATGATACCTGCCTTAATACGATTATGGAATGTGTGGATCGTGTACGTGATACCACTGAATCTCATGACCGATGCACGGTTGTTGAGGTTATGGGCCGCCGTGCAGGATATCTTGCTCTTAATGCAGGTATAGCTGTTGGTGCAACTTCAATCTTGATTCCGGAAATTGAATTTGATGTTCATAAGGATGTTATTGAAAGAATGCAGCGTACGCAGCGTACAGATAAAAAGCATTTTCTTGTTATTGTAGCAGAGGGCGTTGGTGTTGATGTAACCGATCTTGCAAAGCAGATTGAAGGCGAAACAGGTGTTGAATCCCGTGCCTGCATTCTCGGTCATATTCAGCGCGGAGGCAGTCCTACGGCGCAGGATAGAGTTATGGCAACACGTATGGGTAATTATGCCGTTAAGGAACTTCTGATGAAGAATATCGGCAACAGAGTTGTAGCTTCCAAAAATGGTGTTGTAGTAGATTATGATATTTTTGAAGCTCTCAATATGAAAAAATATATTGATGATGAACTCTTTACTGTAGCAATGGAAGTTTCTATCTGACATTTGAATTTGAAAATTTTTTAAAAGCCTTGATTTTTTCAAGGCTTTTTTTGTTTGTAAAAATTACATGATTTAAAATTGAAAAATCCGTAAAGAATACTTATGGTGATTTTATGAGAAAATGTATTCGTGTTTTTGACGGTGCTTTTGCAGTATTTTTAATATTTGTATATACGTTTATTATTTACGGATCTGTAAATATGCCGGATAAAATGGTTATAAGAAATTCTTCGGATCGGGTTGTAGGAAAATGTTATTCCGTTTCTGCTCTGAATGATGAAAGCGTTGATTTTCAAAGTGCTCGTTCTGTTGGTGCAAATACGGCTGAACTGAAATTTTTAGGGGTTATTCCTGTTAAAAATCAGGAAATTGTTAAATCGGATACAAGAAGTGTTTATGTGTCAGGAGAGCCTTTCGGAATCAAGCTTTATACCAATGGTGTTATAGTGGTAGGTACAAAGGATATTAATGTAAACGGTAAAACAGTTAATCCCTCAAAAGAAGCAGGCATTGAGGTCGGCGATGTAATCATTTCGATTAACAATCAAAAGGTGTATTCTTCCGATGAGGTTGAAAAGATTCTGAATGATAATAACGGAAAGGATTATGTTATTTCCATTAAGCGCGGAGAAGAGTATAAAACCTTCCGGCTCAGTCCGGTATATCTTGAAAACGAGGGCTGCTATAAAGCGGGAATGTGGGTTCGTGATTCAACCGCCGGAATCGGAACGGTAACCTTTTTTAATAAGAAAGCCGGCACAGTCGCAGCTCTTGGACATCCTATTACAGATGTTGATACAGGCGAAATTATGCCTATTTTGAATGGTGAAGCTGTTGAAACCAACGTAACCTCCATTATAAAATCCAGTTCAAATGAAACAGGCTCGCTATGTTGTGATTTTCTAAGCAAATCCATAGGTAGTCTTTATAAAAATACAAATATGGGTATTTACGGAAGCTATAATGAAAAAATAGATTTATCTTCCTATTCCGAATATGAGGTTGCTTCTCCGCAGGAGGTTGAAAAGGGTTTTGCTCAAATTATATGTACTGTTGATAATACAGGACCTCAGGTGTATTCTGCTGAAATAACCAAAATATCTTTTAATGATGATGTTAAAAATATGATAATCAAAATAACAGATGATAAGCTTATTGAAAAAACAGGCGGAATCATTCAGGGAATGAGCGGAACGCCTATTATTCAGAATGGAAAGCTGGTCGGAGCTATAACGCACGTAATTGTAAATAATCCTCTGAAGGGTTATGCGATATTCTCGCAAACCATGCTGGAAGAAAGTGAATACTGATTTAATTTAACGATAGACAAAAAATGCGCAAAGCTGACTAAATTCCGCTTTTTACGCATATTAAATTGTCTATCGTTAAATTATTTTGTAAAAAAATGTTGTAATTTAACTCACAAAATAATTTGAAAATATCATTATTGTAAATTCGAAAAATATAGTAAAATGTCGCATAA
>JAIDJS010000233.1 GCA_029052085.1 Eubacterium sp. | reverse complement strand
GTAATTATAATAACTGCCGTTCTGGGTGTGCTTCTTATTGCAATCCCCGATAAAATGCTTGCCTATACGGCTCTGTTTATCGGCGGCGCATTTACAGCCTGCGGCGTTTTTGCACTTATCAGTTATATTTCCTCCGATACAAAATCAAAGCTTACGCTTGTTCTTGGTCTGATTTCTGCAATTTCCGGAATTATTATCTGTATTGCTTACAGACATATTATGGCAATCATTGTTTTCTTTATCGGCATATTCCTGCTTGTGGGCGGAATCATTGATTTTGTTAATTCAATTTATATTGCTGCAAGCCGCCATCGTTCGTGGATACTTACGGTAGTTCTGTCTGTTGCCTCAATTGTTCTTGGCATTCTGAGTATAGTGAAGCCATATGGTATTCAGGATAAGATAGTTCAGTTTATCGGCATCGGTCTGATTGTGTTTGCTGTAACGGATCTGATTGCCTTTATTCAGGTAAAAAAGGTTGCCGAAGAGGTTTCAAACAGGCTTCAGAATTCTTCTGATGAATACGGCGCAACCGAGGTTGAATTCAAAGAGGTTGACGAAAATTAATATTATGTAAATCGGGCGATATGGGTAAAACTATATCGCTTCTTTAAATTATAAATTATTTATATAATTTTCTGAATATTCTATTGAAACCATAAATCTATGGTGCTATAATTATCAAAAATTTTTTCGAGGTACATTATGAATTATTCTGATACGTATCAAAAATGGCTTTCTTTTGCTGATGAAGAAACAAAGGCGGAGCTTCTTTCAATCAAAGATAATGAAAAGGAAATAGAGGATAGGTTTTATAAGGACCTTGCTTTTGGTACAGGCGGACTTCGCGGTGTTATGGGTGCAGGCTCAAACCGAATGAATAAATACACTGTCGGAAAAGCTACCTTTGGTCTTGCAAATTACCTTAAATCAAAATACAGCGGAGAAATCAAGGTTGCTCTTGCTTACGACAGCAGAAATAACTCAGCCTATTTTGCTAAGGTATCGGCAGAGATTTTTGCCAACTGCGGCTTTAAGGTTTTTCTTTATGACACCCTTGTGCCTGTTCCTGTATTATCATTTACAACCGCTTATCTTGGCTGTAACGCAGGTGTTATGATTACAGCATCACATAATCCGAAGGAGTATAACGGCTATAAGGTTTATGACAGCCGCGGCTGTCAGTTCTGTACGGAGGATGCAAAAAATGCAATCAGCTTTATCAACAGAATAGAGGACTTTGCTTCCATTCCGTTCGGCAGTCAGTCAAAGGAAAATATAAAGATGCTCGGCGAAGAAACGCTTTCTGCATATCTGAATGAGGTAAAAAAGCAAAGCCTTTATGAGGAAACATCTGATATCAGAATTGTTTATACTCCGCTTCACGGAACAGGCAATATCCCTGTAAGAAGAATGCTTGACGGGCTTGATGTAACTGTTGTTAAAGAGCAGGAACTGCCGGACGGTAATTTCTCAACCGTAAGAAGCCCGAATCCCGAGGAAAAGGATGCTTTAACGATTGCTATTGAAAAGGCAAAGGAAATCCAAGCGGATATCGTACTCGGAACGGACCCCGATTGCGACAGAGTCGGCATTGCCGTAAGAAACGATGACGGTGAATATGTTCTGTTTACCGGCAATCAGACAGGTGCGCTTCTTGTTGATTTTGTTTTAAGAATGAAAAAAAGCACTTTAAATGAAAAGTCAACGGTTATTAAAACGATTGTAACCTCAGAGCTTGGTGCAAATATTGCAAGAAAATATGGGCTTATTGTTGAAGAAACCTTAACGGGCTTTAAGTATATCGGCGATAAGATTAATAAGTATGAGGAGAGCGGCAAACAGGAATTTGTTATCGGCTATGAGGAATCCTACGGCTATCTTGTAGGAACGCATGCAAGAGATAAGGATGCGGTTGTATCCTCCATGCTGATTTGCCAGATGGCTGCCTGGTATAAAAATAACGGCAAAACGCTGATAGACGGTCTTAATGATATTTATAATGAATACGGCTATTATCTTGATGTGCTTAATTCCTTTGTTCTGAAAGGCAAGGATGGTGCTGAAAAAATAGAAGGCCTTATGGTTTATTTCAGAGAAAAGGGAAAAACTCTTTTTGATGATGTTAAAGAAGTTATTGATTATTCAAAGGGTATTGCCGATCTGCCGAAAGAGAATGTTTTAAAATATGTTTTTGCTGACGGCTCATGGATGGCAGTACGTCCAAGCGGTACGGAGCCGAAAATTAAAGTGTATTACAGTGTTCAGGATGCCGGCAGAGAGAATGCAGAAAAACGTTTTAAAGCTATTAAAAACAGGATGACTGAAATGATTGAGGGTTAAAGGATTATGGAAAAATATGTTCCAGAGGTTCTTGCACCTAAAATTCAGGGCGACGGCG
>JAIDJS010000232.1 GCA_029052085.1 Eubacterium sp. | reverse complement strand
GTGTAATGGTTGAATGCTCTGCTTCTCTGGTAATTTTCAGAGATACCCGTGCGGCTCCGTTCTCAACAATTTCAAACTTCGGTGTGTTTGCAAAGCATTTTGGCTCCTTGTCGATATCCTCTTTTCGGATTTCCCAGCTTGGATAGGAAAGCGAACCAGTGTCACTTATCAAAGCCATTTTGATAGGGGAGTCAAGCAGCTGAATCCGGTTCTTCTTATCAACAATGGATGCGATATCACCATTTCTGTTGAAAACAACCTGATATTTGCTGTTTTCAATAATATGCTCGCTGATTTTTAAATCTGTTTTCATTTCACATTTGCTGTTTGCTGCTTTTACGTCATAAACTCTGTATCCAAGCGGCTTAACCTCAGCAAGAAATACAATGTCGAATTCTTTGCCCTTTTTTCTGATGATTTGGCTCGGAATCTCGTTTCCGCTTTTATCAACAACCTTAACAAAGGTTCCGTTGTGCTTTAATTTTATATGAGCAGAAACGGCGTCCTTTCTTTTTTGTGCAGATGGATTATTAACAATAACTGCACATTCGGAAACCCATTCGGTATCAAGCTCGTTTGCAATTGCGCCTACAGCACCGATATATTCATTTTTAAACTGGCTTAATGAAACAAAATAGTCATTGAACGCCTCGTTGTAAACCTCCATATTTGAGGTTCCTGTAATATCATCGTGAAATTGATGTCTGATTACTCTTTTCCACGCATCATTGATATTTTTCTGCGGATATTTGTAAACACCGATTGCATTTGCAAGCACGCATGCCTTTTCCGTGGTATCCGCCAAATTTTCATTCTGTGCATTCAGTCGTTTGCTCATGGCTCTTGATGTGTATGCACCTGCACCGTGTGCTGTCATTACAAGCTCATTGTTCCATACGGGAAAGGTGTCTTTAACCTTTTTCGGAAGCTTTTCAAAATCATTGAACATTTCATCAGACGCTGCCGAAACAACTTCAAAATCGTTTTCTGCGTTTTTTGATACACTTTTTTCAAGAGCAATAACGCTTTCTTCGGTAGGTGATCCGCCCCAGTCGCCTGTTCCGTAAAGGTTGAGCGTCTGCGGAAATCCGAATCGGTTTGCGTTGGCGGATATTTTGTCTATAATTCCAAGATCGGCTCTGATATCGTCGCTGAATTTGTATCTGTAGGATCGAGCATCTATTGAAGCAAAAACCCTTGAACCGTCAACACCCTGCCACATACCTATGTCAAACGGCTGTCCGTAAGCAGAGCCCCAGCTTAACTTTTGTGTTGTAAAGCCGTTTAAGCCTGCATGCTTCATAACAGAGGGCAGGGCATAGCCAAAGCCGAAGCAGTCCGGCAGGAAAATATCCGTTGATTTTTTTCCGAATTTTTCTTCAAAATATCTGTTCCCTAAAAGAATGTTCCTGAATAATGCTTCGGGAGATGGAATATTAACATCTCCGTTTTCATAGCTTGAGCCGGAAACGCACCATCTGCCGTTTCCAATCTGCTTTTTTATGATTTCAAAGTGCTTTGGATAATACTCCTCAATAAGCGCATAGCGGAACGCACCCTCAAAATTAAATCTGTAATGAGGGTATTTTTCAATTAAATCAAGGTTTTTAGCAATCGTGTCTGTTATGTATTCTTCAATTGTTGTTGCAAGATTCCAGCGCCATACAGTATCTAAATGAGCAGTTGCAACAGCATAAACTTTTTTCTTTTCCATTTATATCGCCTTATTTTTCTATTATTTCATAAGTGAATTCGTATTTTTCCTGCAAAGCCTTAACCTTGTCTTCGTTATCCTCAATAAAGGTTTCGCTGTAAATGGATTTTCCGTCAACAGAATAATCTGCAACAATCTGATTAAGCGCTTCCCATGCCTCATCGGCCTTTTCGTATTTATCCTCAAATTTAATCAAGAATTCTCTGTGTTTAGGTAATCTTACTTTCATATTTTTTCTCCTGTAAATTTTTTAATTATAAGTTATATAATTACATACCAAGTATTTTAACATAATTATATTACAGAATCAAATAAGATAAAGGATTTTATATAAATTTTATTATCTGAAAGATATTTTTGAATATTTCTTTTTAATATCTGTGATTGCGGTTATAATGATGGAAATAAATATGGCTCCCAATGCAATGCCTGCCCCTGTTAAAGCAGTCTCTTTGGCATATATTGAAAAATTTTCTCTGTCTGAATGAAGAAGGCAGCTTAAGGTATAGTAAAGGCTTCCTCCCGGAAGAAGCGGTATGGTGCTTGGTAATAAAATAATGTTTGCAGGTGCCTTGATTATTCTTGCAAGAGCCTCGCTGTATATACAGATTGCTGCCATAGCAAAAAAGGTTGCGGCAAAGCTTCCGAAGCCTTTCTGAATTAAAAAATATGATAATGAAGCGGAAATCGTTCCGCCTAAAACGGTATATATCAGCTTTTGCTTTGAAACTTTAAGCAAAACTGAAAAGCCAAAGGTTCCGATAATGCAGGTTAGTATTTCAAGCAAGGTAATCACTTCCGAAAATTATTAGTGAAATGGAAAATCCAAGTGCTATTGCAAATGCAATAATAATTGCTTCTATAAGCTGCAGAATTCCTGCAATCAGATTTCCGCTCATCATATCCTTCATTGAAGAGCCGATGCTCATTCCGGGAATAAGAAGCATAATTGTGCCAATCATAATTTTATCCGGATGTGTGCTGATTCCTAAAAGTGACGGCAAAAAGGAAAGCATACCTGCAATCGTTGCTTCAATAAGTGTCTTGGAAAATATGTTAAATGATTTTTTGCTGTAAGGCATATAGTTAATAATAATTCCTGCCAATCCCGAAAACAGCGCATCAAGCAATGTTCCACCGAAAAATATGCAAAAAGCGCCTGTCGCCAGAATAACGCAGAAAATGCTGAATATAATGTTATAGTGATAATTTATTTTGCCGCCGGATGTTTTTTCATTGCATTTTCTTCGTGATTCGCTGTTTATTTTTTCAAGAACGCCAAGGTTTAAATCACTTTTGTAAATTCTTCGTGTAGATGTAATCTCTTCTCCGTTTATCGTTGCAGTAACGGAAATCAAAGAGGGGATAATAAAAACGTTGATATTCTCAGCTCCGAAAGATTTGCAGATCCGTTCAACTGTTTCTTCCGCTCTTGCTATTTCTCCTCCGTTTTCAACAATTTCCGTTC
>JAIDJS010000231.1 GCA_029052085.1 Eubacterium sp. | reverse complement strand
GGATATGTGTAATACACTATTTCGGTTGCATTTTAAACATTTCATTTGCCCGTTCTATGAAATGTATCCAATTATTATATGGGCAGAAAGGCTGAAAGAAATATGGCTACAGAAAAAAATACAGTTTCAGATAAAAAGACTGCACTTGATTCTGCAATTAAGCAGATTGAAAAGTTGTATGGTAAAAACGCGGTTATGCGTCTTGGCGCAAACAGTCAGTTGAATGTTGCATCAATACCGACAGGGTCCTTAACGCTTGATATTGCAACAGGTATCAATGGTTTGCCAAAGGGAAGAATTGTTGAGATTTACGGTCCGGAATCATCAGGTAAAACAACGCTTGCGCTTCATTGTATAGCTGAAGCTCAAAAGCAGGGCGGCGAAGCCGCATTTATTGATGCGGAGCATGCTCTTGATCCGGTTTATGCCCAGAATCTTGGTGTTGATGTTGATTCTCTTCTTGTTGCTCAGCCTGATTACGGCGAGCAGGCTCTTGAAATTACAGAGCAGCTTGTTCGTTCAAATGCAGTTGATATTATTGTTGTTGACTCAGTTGCCGCACTTGTTCCGAAAACGGAAATTGACGGCGATATGGGCGATTCTCATGTAGGTCTTCATGCAAGGCTTATGAGCCAGGCACTCCGTAAGCTTACAGGAGCTATTAATAAGAGCAATTGTCTTATCATCTTTATCAACCAGCTTCGTGAAAAGGTTGGTGTTATGTATGGTAATCCGGAAGTAACAACCGGCGGACGTGCTCTTAAATTCTATTCTTCAATGCGTATTGATGTAAGAAGAGTGGAAGGTATTAAGGGAACCGGGTCTGAATTTGTAGGTAACCGAACAAGGGCAAAGATTGTTAAGAATAAGCTTGCACCTCCGTTCAAACAGGCTGAATTCGATATTATGTACGGAACAGGTATCAGTAAAGACGGCGAAATAGTGGACTTGGCAGTTGAATATGATATTATTAAGAAGAGCGGCTCTTGGTTTTCTTACGGCGAGGAAAGACTTGGCCAGGGACGAGAAAAAGTTAAGGATTTAATCAAAAACGACCCTGAATTTCTTGCCAAGCTTGAGGTTCAGATTAAGGATAAGATTGCAGAGCTTCAGCAGAGTCCGAATCAGAAATATCAGGCAAAGGCTGTATCCAAAGCAGTGCTTGATGATGAGGAAGAGGAAGAAAAGCCAAAGGTTAAGCAAACAAGAGCGGCTGCAAGAGCCAAGCTTGATATAGCAGTTGAAGACGACGAAGATTAATGATAATTAAAGCGCAAAAGGGCAGGGGGAGTAAAATCCACCTGCTTCTTGATGATGAATACCAAATTACAACAGATGTTAATTTCTGGGCTGAAAACTATATAAAAGACGGCACAGATATAACGGATGATGAATGGAATAATCTTGTTGAAAGAATTTATTACAGAAAAGCCTTCAATAAATGTGCTGATTTTCTTTCAAGGCGGGATCATTCTGTTAAAGAATTAAAAGAAAAGCTTTTAAGAACAGCTGATGAAGCTTCTGTTGATAAGGTTATTGCAAGATTTACAGAGTTGGGCTATCTTGATGATGAAAAATTTGCAAAGAATTATGCTGAGCATTTATTCAAAAACAAGAATTATTCTGTGAATCATGTTAAGCAGGAGCTTTATAAGAAGGGTATCAGCCGTGATATTGTTGCCGAGATCATGGACGACACGGAAATTGATTCTGTTGAAAATATTGTAACGATAATTAATAAAAGATATTATAATAAGCTGAATGCTGAAAACGGCAAAGAAAAGGTCATTGCGGCTCTTATGCGCAAAGGCTTTGCTTACAGCGATATAAAATCAGCATTTAACAGAATAGAGAATGAAGAATATGTTTAAGGTAGGAATGATTTCGCTTGGATGCCCTAAAAATCAGGTTGACGGCGAAATGATGCTTGATAAACTGAATAAAAACGGCTTTCGGATTGTTCAGAATATTGAAGATTCGGATGTTATGATAATCAATACCTGCGGCTTTATTGAGTCAGCCAAGGCAGAAGCGATTGAAACAATACTTGAAACTGCCGAATATAAGAAAGCAGGGCTTATTTCAGCCATAGTTGTAACAGGCTGTCTTGCGGAACGATATAAAGATGAAATTATTAAAGAAATTCCGGAGGTTGATGCAGTTATCGGAATAGGAGCTGATTCTGATATTGTTAAAGTATGCCAGAAGGCTTTGGTCGGTATCAAAACATCTAATTTTCCTGATAAGTGCTATCTTCCTCTTGATGATGACAGGCTTGTGTCTACACCGCCTCACTGGGCATATTTAAAGCTTTCCGATGGTTGTGATAACCGCTGCTCGTATTGTGCTATTCCGCTTATAAGAGGCGAATACAGAGAGCGTGAAATGCAAAGCATTTTGAACGAAGCTAAAGCCCTTGCCTGTAAAGGAGTTAAAGAGCTTATTTTAATTGCCCAGGATACAACCAAATACGGTAAGCAGATATACGGCGAATATAAGCTTGCAGAGCTTTTGAAAAAGCTTTGCAAAATTGACGGCATTGAATGGATTCGGCTTTTTTACTGTTATCCTGACAGGGTTACGGATGATCTTATAGAGGTGATTGCAGCCGAAGAAAAGATTTGCTCTTACATAGATATTCCGCTTCAGCATTGCAGCGGTACAGTGCTGAAGTCTATGAACAGATTCGGGGATTATGATTCTCTTAAAGAGCTTCTTTTAAAAATGAAAAGGAAAATTCCGAATCTCTCTTTAAGAACAACCTTTATGGTAGGCTTTCCGGGAGAAACCGAAGAACAGTTTGAGGAGCTTTGCAAATTTGTTAAAGACATCAAATTTGATAAAATGGGCTGTTTTGCTTATTCTCCGGAAGAAGATACCCCTGCATTCAGCTATAAAAATCAGATTGATGATGATATCAAGCAGAAGCGTGCAGATGTTTTAATGGATATTCAGTATACAATTACCGAAGAAGCTAATAAAAGCAGGATAGGCAATGTATATACGGTTATTATTGATGAAAAGGAAGATGGAAAGTATATCGGAAGAAGCTATCTTGATTCTCCTGAAATAGACAGCGGTATTATTTTTACATCTAATAAGAAGCTTGAAATCGGTTCTTTTGTTCGTGTCAAAATAACAGATTATGATGGTTATGATTTGATTGGAGAGTGCATACTATGAATTTACCAAATAAAATAACGATATTCAGAATGATAACAGTTCCTGTTCTTTTAGCGGCTGTTCTTATTCCTTTTCCGTATCATTGGACTGCAGCTCTTGTTGTATATTTTCTTGGCTGTGTCAGCGATACAGTAGATGGAAATATTGCAAGAAAAAGGCATCTTGTAACCGATTTCGGAAAGCTTATGGATCCTCTTGCCGATAAAGCGCTTGTTATGACGGCGTTTATTATTATGGTTAAGCTGGGATACTGCGATGTTGTTTGTTTTTCACTTATGCTTGCAAGAGAATTTCTTGTAAGCGGTGTGCGTATGATTGCTGCTTCAAAAGGTAAGGTTATTGCCGCAAACAAATTCGGAAAAGCCAAAACCTTCCTTCAGATGTCATCTACAGGAATCATTTTCCTTTCTCTTGCATTTAATGAAATTGCAGGAAATCTTATCAGCAATGATGTTTTAATTATAGTTGCAGCTGTTTTATTCTGGATTGCCTGCGTGGTTTCTGTTTTGTCAGGTATAAAATACACAAAAGATGGCTGGTTTTTAATAGAAACAAAATAATAGTTGCAAAATTATCTTTTTTTGCTATAATATTATTGTGTTAAATATTTAAAGACTTTGAACAAGAGAAGTAAATGAATATTCTTTTTTTCAGAGAGTGGGCAGCCTGCTGAAATGCTCATATTAAGAATTCATTGAAATGCACTTGTGAGTTCCGCAAAGGAAATTGAAGTATTTTGCGGCGGTAAGCACCGTTATCGGCAAAGCTGTTGAGATGCAGCTGAGTATTAAGAAAGAGTGGAACCGCAATTTTATTGCCTCTGTCATTATGGCAGAGGCTTTTATTTTTTAGTTAGGAGGATTTTATGTTTAAAGATTTTAAAGAAACTGTTAAAAGCTTTATGGATCATGATCCGGCAGCAAGAAGTCCTATTGAAATCATTTTGCTTTATCCCGGATTTAAGGCACTTAGAAGTCATAAAAAAGCAAAATGGTTTTTAAATCACAATATGCCTTTTATGGCAAGATTAATTAGTCAGAGAAGCGCGCATAAAACAGGAATTGAAATTCATCCCGGTGCTACAATCGGCAGACGTGTATGTATTGACCATGGGCATGGAATCGTTATAGGGGAAACAACTGAAATCGGCGATGATGTAATGATTTATCAGGGCGTTACCCTTGGCGGAACAGGTAAGGATATCGGTAAAAGGCATCCGACTATTGAAAGCGGTGTAATGATTGGCGCAGGCGCAAAGGTGCTCGGTCCGATAACTGTAGGCAAAAATGCAAAGGTTGCTGCAGGTGCTGTTGTTGTTCGTGATGTTGAACCGAATTGTACTGTTGTCGGTGTACCGGGAGAGGTTGTCAGAATAGACGGAGAAAGAGTAGACGATCTGGATCAGATTAATATTCCGGATCCCGTTATGTCTGCTATCCGGAATAATATAAATGAAATTAAAGAGCTTAAATGTAAAATCAAAGAATTGGAGGAAAAGCTGAAATGAGAATTTTTAACACAATGTCTAAAACAAAGGAAGAATTTGTTCCTGTTGATGAAAACGAGGTTAAAATTTACGCATGCGGCCCTACGGTTTATAATTTTATTCATATCGGCAATGCAAGACCGCTGTGTGTATTTGATGTATTGAGAAGATATCTTGAATACAGAGGCTATAATGTTAAATTTGTTCAGAATTTTACGGATATTGATGATAAAATTATTAACAGAGCAAATGAAGAGGGAATAACCTTTGAGGAAGTTTCAAAAAAATACATAGAGGAGTTCTGGACAGATGCGCACGGCTTAAATTTTAAAGATGCTACAATTCATCCGAAGGCAACGGAAAATATTGATGAAATTATTGATATTATCAAATCTCTTGAAGATAAAGGCTACGCATATGCTGTGAACGGAGATGTCTATTTCAGAACGCTTAAATTTGATGAATACGGCAAATTATCTCATCAGCCGATTGAAGATTTGATAAGCGGTGCCAGAATAGCTGTGGGTGATATTAAAGAAAATCCTCTTGATTTTGCTTTATGGAAAGGTGCAAAAGAAGGCGAACCTTATTGGGATTCTCCATGGGGAAAGGGAAGACCCGGATGGCATATTGAATGTTCGGCAATGAACAGAAAATATCTTGGAAAAACGATTGATATTCACTGCGGCGGACAGGATTTAATTTTCCCGCACCATGAAAACGAAATTGCCCAGAGTGAGTGTGCGAACGGCTGTGCTTTTTCAAAGTATTGGATGCATAACGGCTATATCAATGTTGATAATGTTAAAATGAGCAAATCGCTCGGTAATTTCAAAACAGTTCGTGAAATCGCAAATGCTTATGGATACGAAGTTATCAGATATTTTCTTATTTCAGCGCACTACCGTACGCCTATCAATTACAATCTGGAAATCGTGGAACAATGCAAGGCATCACTTGAAAGGCTGTATACGTGCCGTGAAAGCCTTGATTTCGCCATTAAAAATGCTGCTGATGAAACATCATCGGATGATGAAAAACTGATTTCAGAGCTTTCTGTAAGACGCAGTCAGTTTATTAATGCAATGGATGATGATCTGAATACCGCTGATGGTATTTCGGCTTTGTTTGACTTAACAAAAGACATTAACACTAAAATTCTTGATAAGCCTGTTTCAAAAGCTGTTTGTGAATACGCTGCAAAGCTTTTTGACGAGCTTTCGGATGTTTTGGGTCTTCTTTACAACAGAAAGGGAAATGACCTTGATTCTGAAATAGAAGCGCTGATTGAGGAAAGACAGGAAGCAAGAAAGAATAAGGACTGGGCTACTGCAGACAGAATTCGCGATGAATTAAAAGCAAAGGGAATTATTCTTAAGGATACACCACAGGGTGTTACATGGACGAAGGAGTAATGCTATGATAGATAAAGTACCTTTTAAAAATACAGCGTTATCAAGGCTTGGTCTTGGAACAATGCGTCTTCCTGTTAAAACAAAGATAAAAAGAGAAGCCAATCCGCTTATTGATTATAAGGAAGCGCAGAAGCTTGTTGATTATGCGATTGAAAATGGTATCAATTATTTTGATACTGCGTATATGTATCACGTTGGAAAAAGTGAAAAGTTTATTGGTACTGCTCTTTCAAAATATCCGAGAGAAAGCTACTATCTTGCTGATAAGCTTCCGATATGGATGTGCAAAAAACCTGCTGATATGGAAAAGGTTTTCAAAAATCAGCTTGACAGAACAGGTGCTGACTATTTTGATAACTATCTTCTTCATTCACTTGATGCAAAGAATTTTGCTAAGTGCGAGGAATTCGGGGCTTATGAATTTGTTAAGAAAAAGCAGGAAGAGGGAAGAGTTAAAAATATCGGCTTTTCTTTTCACGGAACTATTGCGGATTTAAAGAAAATTGTTTCTGCTCATCATTGGGATTTTGCACAGATTCAGCTTAATTATCTTGATTGGACGAATCAGAAGGCAAAAGAGCAGTATGACATTCTTACCGAAGCAGGAATTCCTGTTATAATCATGGAACCTGTCAGAGGCGGAAAACTTGCTGATGTTTCGGGGAATATTGAAGCTATGTTCAAAAAGGCAAAGCCTGAAAAATCAGTTGCAAGCTGGGCAATCGGATTTTGTGCAAGCCTGCCGAATGTAGTAACCATTCTAAGCGGTATGAACTCTATTGAACAGCTTGATGACAATATTGATACTTTAACTGATTTTGTTCCGTTTACGGAAAGTGAAAATAATATTTGTTTCAATGCTGCTTCCATAATGAATGAAAAGAGCATTGTTCCCTGTACAGGCTGCGATTATTGTGCTGATTGTCCTAAAGGAGTTAAGATTTCAACAATTTTTTCTTACTATAATCAGTGCAAAAATGATGAATGCTCTCAGGAGGAAAGTGTTAATAAATACAATACGATTCCGGAAGAAAATAACGCTTCTGCATGTATAAAATGCGGTAAATGTGCATCTCATTGTCCGCAGGGTATTGAAATTCCTGAGCTTCTGCACGGCAAGGTTGGAGAATTCTTTGATAGATAATTTATGTATAAGAAAAGACGAGGTTAAACCTCGTCTTTTTTATGTTGGTATTATCCAATCATTTCTTTCATTGTATACATTCCGGGTGCTTTATTATCTGCCATAAATACAGCAGCGTTAACTGCACCGACTGCAAAGATTTCTTTGCTTCTTGCTGAATGAGAAAGTGTTATGATTTCATCTCTGCCTGCGAAAATGATATCATGC
>JAIDJS010000230.1 GCA_029052085.1 Eubacterium sp. | reverse complement strand
GTTATAACAGTATTATTTTTAATGCGTATCGCTTTTGTGTTTTCATATATTTCAAGACAATTTGAAATTTCCGAAAGAAACTTAAGCGGATTAAATTGGGCCTGATTTTCAAACACAAGCGCTGACTTAACAGGAAAAGGCAATTCCGTTTTATTTGTAATACAGCATTCAATGCCTGCTCTTTTAGCAGCCGCTGCTTCTTTTTCAATCAATTCTGCATTGTCAACAGAATAAAGCACAGCCTTTTTCTTTTCAAAATCGCAGGAAATATCATTATCCTCAATCAGTTTCTCATAATCCGATATTGCCTTTTCATTTTCATGGGCATATTCCTTTGCTGCCTTTTCTCCGTAATAAGAAAAAATTTTACTGTATATTACTCCGTGCTGGCTGGTTATTTTAGCCGTTGTATTCTTCGTTTGACCGCTGCAGATGGTTTTAGCCTCAACAACAATCGCCTTTATACCCTTTTCCTTTAATCTATAAGCAATTAAAAGACCGGCTATTCCGCCGCCTATAACAACTGTATTTACAGCAATACTGCCATTTAAAGCACTATGCTTTTTTAATGAAACGCTCTCGCTCCATATGGATTCCATAACTCCCACCTCAAAAGTAGAATTCGCAAAAATAACAGATTTTAAACACAATTCATTTAAATATTGAAAAATATTACATTATACTTTATAATGTAAAAGAGGGTAAATCAATTCAATCTTATTTATTGTTTGCCAAGGATGAATACATTTCAGAATTTTAAGGGGTAATTCTATGGAAAAGTATGTTAAAGGAAAAGAGTATTGGGCATATGCCGTCGGTGCTCTTGGACAAGGTATGATTTATGCTATTATGAGTTCATACATATCTGACTTTTATTTAAGTGTTTTAAAGCTTACACCTATGTTTGTTTTGCTTTTAATGCTTTTTGCAAGAGTTTGGGATGCTGTTAATGACCCGATAATGGGATATTTTGTAGACCGAAGCCATTTCAAAAACGGAAAAATGCGGCCATATCTTCTTTTTACACCTATTCCGATTGCAATTTTAACCGTTTTGCTGTTTTATGCTCCGAATCTTTCGGGCTGGCAGCTTATGGTTTACGCCGCAGTAACTTATGTTGCATGGGGAATGATTTATACAGCATCTGATGTACCGTTCTGGAGTCTGCCGAATGTTATGACTCCTAATCCGGACGAAAGAGGAAGCATTATAAGCAATGCCAAAACCTTAAACGGAATAGGATCAGCCATTCCAATGGCTATCTTTATGCTGCTTGGCTTTATTCTTCCAAGATTTAATCTTTCGGGAACAGAGCTTGAAAAAACAAAGTATATGACCATTGCATTGATCAGTGCAATTCTGGGCAATATTTTGTTTATGAGGGTCTATTTCAAATCAAAGGAGCGAGTGAATATACCTGCTCCCCCGAAAAAGGAAAAAGGCAGCACAGGAGCATTAAAGCTTTTACTGACCTGCAAGCCTCTTATGCTTACTGCAATTATGGGAATTCTGTCCTCAGCCCGCTATATGTATCAGGCAGGAGCTGTTCATGTAGCAAGATACAGCTTTTACATAGGCAAGGATTTAACCGGCTTATCTCCTGCCGAACAGGAGCAGGCACTTCAATCAAATATCAGCCTTGTTTCAACCGTTTTCGCCGTTGCAACAGCGGTTGGCATGTTCGGAGCAATGCTGGTAATGCCGCTGCTTTTCAAAAAATTCAATTACAAACAGATAATCATTGCAACCTCCCTGATCGGCTTTGTTTCTTCAATGGCAATCTGGTTTATCGGATATCAGCATTTCTGGGCATGTGTGCCATTCCTTGTTCTTTCCTGCATTCCCTGCGGAGCAATTAACATCTGCCTTTGCGCTATGATAGGAGACTGCCTTGATTATATGGAATGGAAAACAGGAAAAAGACTTACGGGAATGGGAAGTGCCGTTCAAAGCTTTGTTGCAAAGCTTGGCAATGCTGTATCAACATCATTTATCGTTTTGATGTATATGATTGTTAACCTTGATGTTGCCAACATCAGCGCAAATGTTACTGCAAATCCGCTTGAAATGAGCGAAACGATCAGAACCGGAATGTTCAGCCTTGTATCCATAATCCCCGGTATTTCGCTTCTCATCTGCATTATCCCGATTTTCTTCTATGACCTTGTAGGAAAAAAGAAAAAGCAGATAACAAAAGAGCTTGAAGAACAGAGAAAAGCAAAAGGAATTGTTATAGAATAAAAAACAGCAAGGACAGCTTCACAAATTGAAGCTGTCCTTAAATTTATCAACTATTTGTTTTATATTCTTCAAGGCAGATACCGTTCTGCTTTATATACTGCGCAATATCGTAGCCTACATAGCGATAGTGCCATGGTTCAAAATCTATACCTGTAATCTTTACCTTATCCTCGGGATAACGAAGAATAAAGCCATAATCATAGCAATGCTCCATCATCCATTTCTGACAATCCGAATTCAGCTGGCTGTTATCAAGGTTTTGATTTTCAACCGTAACAATATCAACCGCAAGCCCTGTTTCATGCTCACTTGTTCCGGGAATTGCAATCCATTTTTCAGTATCCTTGATCGCTTCCTTTTCGGACATACCCTGATTTTTCATTCTTTGCACTCTGTTGTCAAACAACTGCTGCTGATAAGAGGTTGTCCTATAAGAAGAACAGATTAACGGATTCCAGCCCTTTGCTCTTGCAGCATCTATCATGTTCTGCAGACTGTCGTAAGCACGCTTGTCTATCTGATGTCCGTTTTTCAGCTGAACAAGATTAACAGACCAATCATCAGGAATAGGATTTTTTGCGTTAACAAGAATATCAACACCGTTTGAGGAGGGCTTTTCAGGATTCTTTTTTGTGGTACTTTCCGTAGTTTCCTTTGAAGTACTTTCAGCCGATGGTTTAGCTGAAGAGGAGTCAGAGGTTAAAGGGTTTGTTGATGAGGATGAAACCGTATTGGAACTGCTTTCAGGCTCCTTTGAATCATTCCCGACTGTTATAAAAATTATAATTGCAGCAATAAGAACAACAGATAGTACTACAGCCGTAATTTGTATCGCTTTCTTTTTATTCATTTTAACACCTTCAATTTATTCAGTTATATATAATTATTGTTTCCTTTAATTTCATTATAAACCAAATAAATCAGAATTCAACATAAACCCACAAAAGTTTACAAAAAAGCAACGGTTTTGATGCCGTTGCTTTAGTTTTTATTTATTGGCAAAATTAAGATTTTCGTTACTTATCTCAATCTCTTTATTACAAGCAAGCCATGTTGAACGTTCAAAAACAGACTGTCCGCCATGATTTAAACCGGTTCCGCCATGGTCGGTTGAAATAATAATAAGCCAATCCTCTGTATCATAAGTACCTCTTGCCTCAATGGTTTTGATGATGTTATATCCCCAACTGTCTGCATCCTTACACCCCTGAACATATTCTTCATTTTGATTGCCGAAGCCTGTTCCGTGTCCGGCATGATCCGTATGCTCAAATGTAAAGAAAATCACGTCAGGATCCTCAGCCGCTGTTTTCTGAAGATGAACGGGCTTAGAAACATATTTAAGAACCTGATAATAGGTTGCCTCATCATCCAATTGATGCGTATATTCTATTGGCAAACCATTTGTAATTGAATTTACTATATCCGGAAAATAGCTAAGCTTTGTATGCTCTCTCCATGATGTTGTAAACGAACCGGTATACCCCATTTCAGCAGCCTTTGTTAAGAATGTTTTTACTTCATTTTTCGTTTTTCCATTATCATCAACACCATTATAATCAGCCCATCCGCCGGTCAGCATAGCCATCCAGCTCGGAGCAGTTGATGTTGCCTGAAGCTTTCCGCCATCAACACCACCTGAAAAAGTGCGATACAAGCCGCCAAGAGATTTAACATACATTATAGCGCTGTCTTCCATATCCTTTATATTTTCAAGTCCATCCGCTCTGTATCCGTCATATCCTAAAAAGATTACCTTTTTAGCTGTTTTCCCCTCAGCAAGCGGGGCCTCAAGATGCTCCATAATAAGCTTGTGTATTATTGTTTGAGGCAAAGCCTCTTCATTTTTATTATCAAAAACCCCTATTTGCTGTATTTCTTCTAAATATGTATCTTTATTCTTTACTTCCTTTGCCGTTTTAGCCGAACAGGCCGAAAACGAACAAATAACAATAATGAATGCAATTGTAATTGAAAAAAGTTTTTTCATTGTATTTACCCCTTTTAAATTGGCAGACCTACAAAGTAACATCTGCAAAAATTGTATAATGATCAGACATATCGGTTAAATAATCATAAGACATAAGGCAGAAACTGTTTATTTCAGCATTGCCTTTCATAAAAATATGATCATAAGACATAGAATTCCAACCCCGTTCAGGACCGCAAACCTGATTTTTGCCTGCAAATTTTGTATCAACCAGTTTTTCTGCAAGTGAATTATATATTTCCGGTATATCAGCCTCTTTGGTGTAAGGCGTATCCTCCGCTGTATTATAATCCCCTGCAGAAAAGACAGGGCAATCAAATCTTTTTGATAGCTCTTCAATACAGTTTAAGAGTTCATCCCGTTGGCTTCTCATAACATTTGTAAGCTCTTCATACTGACCCTCACGCAAAAGATCCAGATGCGTATTTGTAACAGCAAAGCGCTTACCCGTTTCCTTATCCTCAAAAACTGCCCAGACCACTCTTCTTAATCTCGGATCTCCCATTTCGTACGAAAAGGAACTGCTTTCAATAAGCTTCAGAGTATCCGAATTATAAATCATAGCGGTCATTCTAAAAAACAAACCTGTTGCCAACGGATTAACCAGCTTATATCCATCGGGCAGATTATGATTTACGGCACAGTACCAGTTTTCGCAGAATTCCTGAACACCTATAACGTCAGGTTTATAAGCATCCAGAAGAGCAAGATATTTCATTGCGCGCGGCTTTGCAGGCGTACCGCCCCAGCTTTTATAATCAACTAACAAATTAGAGGACATTATCCTAATTTCACCCGTATTCTCAAAAGCGTCATCATATAGACTGCTTTCAAAATTCTGCGGCAGCTGCACCTCACTGATATTGCCCTTATCATTATACACATAAGCAAGGGCAATTACAGCGGCGCAAAACATAAAACCAAAAACTAAAATAATTTTTGATATTTTTCTCATAGGACACCTCAATTATCCATATCCATCAAGCCCTCAAACGCAGAATCGTCTTTTATATATTGCTCGAAATTTTCATTTTGATACACCTTGACATAGTCTATCAAAAAGTCATCATTGTCTTCATTATTATGGCTGAACTGGCCAATTTCCTGAGCATGCGGTCCCCAACCGTCGCCGGCATCAATTTCAACAGTTAATCTTAAAAACTCACGAACCTTTGAAACATCGCCGTCACTTGTTGCCCACGTTGGCTTGCCGTCTATATAGAACACATAATATTCCGGCGTCCATTTAAGAGCAAAGGTGTGATAGCCGTCGTATAAATCCTGCTCTAACACGCATTTATAATCGGATACCTTTCCGTCTGAACCATATCCATCCCATAAAAGAGCATGCCCCATTTTTGATTCTTTACTATTAATAAAGGCACTTTCGTAAACATCAATTTCTGTTCCGTCCTGACCTTCACTGCCAACCTTTCTCATATTTGAGGATTGCAGCCAGAATGCAGACCATAAGCCCTTTGAATTCGGAAACTTTACCCTGCATTCAAAATAGCCGAATGCCTGAGAAAAGAGCAATTCATCATCTGTACCCTTATTGCTGTTGTTATCGCCGACAATTTTTCTTGTTTCAATTCCCGAGGTAAATCTTCCCTTACTCGGGCAATCGCCGTTGCAAGTATGATTTTCCTCATATCTTGAATGAATTACGGCATTTGAATCCTTAACCTCTACCATTTCAGGACACCAATAGCAAGCCTGTTCAGGCTTTTGCTCATCCTGGCTCTCCCAGCGGATTGCATGAGGAGATGTTGTCCAGATTTCTTTATTTCCATTATATTTTTCGCCGAAGGTTATATTTTCATTCAGACTTGTTCCTTCAAAATCATCCTCAAAAACAAGATACCAGCCATCACTGTTCAAAACAGGAAGCGACAAATCATATTTTTCATTTGTTTTCCAGCTTTCATCCTGTTTTTTTGAACAGCCAAACAATAATACCGTGCTTACAACAAGCAAACAGGTTAATAAAATACAGCCTATTTTTCTCATAAATTTATCTCCTTTTCATTATTCAATCTCTATTTTAAAGCACAACGGCAAATCCGAAGTAACATTCTCCGGAAGCTTGATTTCCATACACTTCTTATTTCTTTCAAATTGAAGCTTACTGCCGGTTTCAAGCAGCGTTACACGCTTAACAAGCAAATCTGCATTTACAGTTTTAAAGCTTTTCATTTTTACTGTTTTGTTCTTAGACGGCTTCATCTGAAAAGCATAAACCGATCCGTTTTTATATGTAAAGCGAAAATCCTTTACGGTATATCCCTTATCTTTATTATCCTGGAAAAAGCCGTCTTTTACATTTGCCTTGCCCTCACCGAAGGCTTTCCACGGAATTGTATCATAAATGCCTTCGCCGTTCGCAGACAGCCACTTTCCGATACCCTTCAGAACAGCCGTTTCCTCTTCGGTTATCGTTCCATTGGCTCTTGGACCTACATTAAGAAGCATCATTCCGTTTTTGCTTACAATATCAATTAAATCACACACAATATGATTTACGGATTTGAATTTATTATTTTCTGTATATCCCCATGAATTTTTTGCAATAGAAGTACAGGTTTGCCATGGAACTGGCGAAATCCCTTTTAATGCCCCGCGCTCAACATCAAAGGTTGCACAGTTCGGGGGAAACGCATTATGCTTATAATTTATGGAAACCTCCTGCCCCCATTCCTCTGCACGGTTATAATAATAAGCAGCAAACTTTTTAAGATAGGGCTTAAATGCCTGATTCTGTATCCACCAGTCAAAATAAACAACTCTCGGCTGATAATGATCTATAAACTCACAGTTTCTGACAAGCCAATCCTTTAAAAATTCTTCTGTGGGCGATTCTGTTCTTACGTCTGTTTCCATTCTGAATGAATGAAAATGCTTGCTGTAATAAGCAGGGCCGTAAAAATCAGCATATTGCTCATCATTTACATCACTTTCTATCGTTCTTCCCATATTCATAAAGAAATAATGCTCTGCCCTATGATTTGAAGCACAATAAACAAGACCCTGTTTTTCACATGCCATTTTTATTTCTCCTGCAACATCACGGCATGGCCCCATCTGAACGGAATTCCAGCGATTAAGCTTGGTATCATACATTGCAAAACCATCATGATGCTCTGCAACAGGCATAATATATTTTGCACCGCTTTCTTTAAAAAGTGAAATCCATTCATCAGCATTAAAGCTTTCGCCCTTAAACATAGGAATAAAATCCTTATAGCCGAAATCCTTGTGCTTTCCGTAGGTTTTTATATGATGGCGGTATTCACGGGTAATTTTGTCATACATATTTCTTGAATACCATTCGTTGCCGAAAGCAGGAACACTGTAAATTCCCCAATGAATAAAAATTCCGAATTTGGCATTGCGATACCATAGTGGCGTTTCATGTGTACAAAGCGATTTCCAATCCGCTTTGTATTTGCCATTTTCAATTATCGAATCAATTGTTTTCAAGTATTCTTCTATCATCCTGTCTGCCCCTTTCATTCAAATATACTTTTTCAATAATGCTTCTGCTGCCGAAACAACATTCCTGTCCGCAGGATATTGAGATATCTCTTCATATTTTTCACACCATTTCCGCTCAAATTCTCCGATTTCCTTACCGAGCGGATATTTCAGATGCTTCATTCGTATACCATAATTATTAAATTCCCTGTCTTTGAAACGCTTTCCGTTTTCAAGACAATGTATAACCCTGCCGTAAAACATATTCCAGCGTTCGTAATAATAGCCCTTAATCAGACCGCTCCATTCCCTCCAGCTGTAATCATAAAGCAAGTATGATTTTCTGTTTATATCTCCCCACAGCGTTATAAGCACCTTTGCATTAAATGAAAAATATCTTTTTTCCTCTTCGTCACTGGCAAGGCTTTGTGCATCATACAGCCATCTTGAAAGGCACATTTCACTTCTGAATGAAGTTATGTAATCCAAATCCTTTAAAAGCTCAAGCTGTTTTTCTGCAATGCTTTTTACGGCAGAAATATCCTTTTTCCTGTAAGCATCGGCAAATTCAAGCTGATTTATGTAAAACCGATTGCTTAAAACCTGCCGCGTAACATCACATAAATCAAACTGATATCCGTCTGATTCAGAAAAATCAGATGATGCGGCTAACAGCTCACATGCTGCTTTTTCCAAAACAGCCGTATCATAAAACGGTTTTGCATAGCAGCAAGGACCGGTCATAAACGGTATCATCTGCGGACGGGAGACTGCAGCAGAACCGACTTCATTTTCCTCATACCCGCTATCCTTATAGCAGCTTTGAAGAAGTAAATCCCAAGCATTTTCAAGAATACTATTGCTTCCCCCGTAGCGCCTTTCAATATAATCCCGAAGCCAAATGTCGAAATCCATTTCAGAATCAACTGTAAGAAGCTCAAACTGCAAATCATAAAGAACGGGATTCTGCTCTATTCCCTCCATAAACATACCGCTTCCGACTACGTTTACACCATTTTGCTTTAATTCAAGCCAGCTGTTTTTACAGTGCAGCTTCAGCTTGCCCTGCATCGCATTTTTACCACCGAAATTATGCAGCATTCCCGCAACCACAGGATATTTCTTTACAGTATTATTGTCTGATGTCTTCTGCGAATTAATATCAAGAATAAGGAGTCTGTCCTTATCAACTGCCTTAACAATATCGGTGCGCATAGACCATGACTGCATTACCCATACAGTCTTTTTTTCAGTCTGTGTACTTTCATCAAACTCTGCATAAAGGTCACTTATAGCTTTACCTACTGCATACAGATACTTTTTACCTTGTTTCGGCGGTGTTCCCTCATGAAACGGATCACAGGCAATATAGCCGTAAAATCCCATTAATTCACAAAGCTTATTAAGATAAGCCGTACCAAAGGTTTTAAAAAAAGGATCAATCGGATTCAGCTGGGCGGTTTTTTCAAAGCCGTTCCAGCCTCTTTGCATATAAAGCTTAACACCCTGTTTCTTTTTCATCAGAGCAGGCACATGCCCGGAAAAGCCCTGCTGAATAGGATACATTCCAAATTCAGTATACCTTTCAAGAAGCTTTTTTCCAAGCGCAAGCCTTTCGTAAACATACTTTTTACTTGGAGGCGGAAGATAGCCTGTAATATTCGTCATCAGCTGCCACGCCCAAAAGGCAGGGCCGGAAATAGAATCAAGCGCTTCTCTTTCTGAAAAACCAAATTCAAGCAGTGTTTCAAAAAGAACCGCTTCGCTGCCGATTACGGCAAGCGGCATATTAATGCCGTTCATTGCCATAAAATCTATTTCCTTTTCCCAGCGTTCGAAATCCCACCAGCACATAGAATAATTCAGAGTACAGTAATTCATATAAACACGGAATTTCTGCTTAATTTTCTTTTTATATTCGCCATTGAACATAACAAGCTTATCAATATTTATGCTTTGGTTTCCGCACCAGGAAAGCTGAACCCGGCAGTATTTTTTCAGATAGCAGTAAATACCGTGAAAAGCAGAAACATAGCAATTTGCAGACACACTGACAACATCGTTATTTGCTGTTACGGAAAAATAATCATTTTCAGTTCCATCAATTTCCACATGAAAGCAATGCACAAAATCCGGAAGATTTCTTTCAAGAAAGCCGGCAATAACAGCATCCATAATTATCCCTTTCTGAGCTCAATCATAATTCCTTTTCTTCTGCCAAGTCTGTAATTTTTGAATATCTTTCTTATTTTTTTACCTTTTTTGCCAAAGCGCATTTTTAAAGCAGCTTCCGGCTTGAATCCCAATAATTCATTATTGATTTCAAGCTTAAACCTTTGAGCTTTATCTGCAAAGTTATAAAGGCAGATAAGCGCCCTGTCCTCTTTCAGATACACTGTTGCATGTACATTTTCATTATCTGTTTTAACAGGATTTTTGCTATGCCAGTAACCGAACATTCTGCTGTCATCAATACCGAAATCATCCCATAGCTTATACATTTTTGTTGCATTTGTGTATCCCCAGCCAAAACGATTGTTCATTGCATACAGCATACCTGCATACAAATCTCCGCCGCCCTCAAGCATCTGGCCGGTAACACCATATGGAATTCCCGAAACCTCACAAAGCATATATTCAGGAGAATATTTTTTATAGAAGAAGCCCTCTCCAAGCCAGATACTGTCTAAAAACGGAAGCAGCTCGGCATAAAGATTAAGACAGCTGACATCTCCTGCCCGCGGCTCTTCATGATTCCACATATGCATATCAATAAGGCCATCGGTTTTTTCAAGCACCTTTTTCGCTCTTTCCAAGGTAGTTCGGTCAAGAGAGGTATCATCAATATAAATTCCTTTAATGCCTACGTTATCAACAAGCCATCTTAAACCCTCAACATAATAGTTATCAAGTCTTGTATCGGGTTTAACAATAAAGGAAATATCGTGGTCGTTTTTATACTTTCCTTTTTTGTATTTAACAAACCATCCCGGAATAATATCCTCGCCGAAATTATCAATAAGCCACTGCGGTTTTTCCTTTTGCCAAGAATGACTGACACCCTGCTTTCTCAGAATGATTTCATCTCCGAGAGCCTTATAAACGAAGGTTTCCGCCATATGATTGCTATGCTCGCGTTCCGTATAATAAAGTTTAATTCCGATACCCTTATCCTTTGCGTACCGAACAGCATTTTTAAGTCTGTCTACCTCATAAAAAGGATAATTGATAAACGGCATAATCATATTTCCCTGATGAAAGGTTACATAATTCAGCCCGTTTTTCTCCGCTCTGTCAATTTCCTTATATTCATCCTCCAGCTTATTGCTGTGAGAATATCTTACACGGAAAGCTTTTTTATAATCAATAGGCTTAAACGGTGTTATACTAAGCTCAAAAATGAATTTTTTTGCTTCGTTCTTTTTAAACTGAAATACACCTGTATAGGCACTGATTTCAGTATAATCATTCAGCACATCAACCTTAATACCGCCGTTTCCGTTGTTATCCCATGTTGAAGCAGGAACCTTAAGCGGAAGATTTTTATAAAAAATATTAATTAAAGGGCGAATATAATCCTCAGCCTTATATTTAACACGCAAGCCGCAGTTTACAGATCCGATAAAGATACAGTCCTGCTGTTTATCATTATCCCATTTAAAAGAAAGATTTTCTGCCTTTGATGCCCTATGCCCCAAGCCGTGCATAAGACTGCAGCAATCCTTATGAACATAAAAAGTAAGAACAGCATTATCAGCTGTAAAATCTCTTAAAGGACTGATTTCTACAGTATACTCCATCTGACCATCATAGCGTAAAACAGATGAAACAACAGATTTGTAATCTTCGTTTTCAGACACCGTTTCGGTTTCAATTCTGTTATTATAAAGCCTTTTTGCTGTTTTTCCGTTTGGAACAGCATTGCCGTTTATCATAAAATCGGGAGCTTTTGCAAACAGCGTTTGCTGCACATCATCACAAACTTCTATGGCTTCATCAAACTTGGAATAAATCTGCCTTGGAAGGCCGTTTTCTGCAATCTGAACTTCCCTGCCGAGAATTGCATATGTATCATCAAGAATGGCAGGCGGAGAATAAGGTTTAACAACATTTTCATTCTGCTCTAATTCCGAGTTCAGCCATTCAAGCCTTGAAAGTCTCCACAAATCATTAAAGCCATCGTTTTCAACAGGACTTGTATTTATATCAAAAACAATATCGAATGTTCGGCTTTCTTTTTCAGTAGTTATACTTATTGTTGCTTTTTCCTGTCTTTCCCCTGTCCTTTTAGCCCGAACAGTAAAAAACAATGGCTGAATCATATTTGCTTTTACCGCTATCTGTTTCTTTATGCGATGCGTATATTTATCAACCATATCCGTATTAATACAGGATATTTTCAAATTGCCGCTTGATGAAATATCCTGTATTATATCATCATTTTCAGGCAGCATTGCAATCTGAAGTACAAACACCTCATTCTGAGACATCTGCACACTAACTCTTTCATTAATTTCCGTTGCGTTATGAAGAACATTAAGA
>JAIDJS010000023.1 GCA_029052085.1 Eubacterium sp. | reverse complement strand
GCATTAAGCTGTTTTCTGTTTTTAAAAATAACTGTTTTATCAGGATATTTATTTTTAATGGATTTAACATTATTTTTTCTTTTTCTCGAATACTGCTTGAAAACAACCCATGTAAAAAACCAAAAGTCCATTCTTTCCTTGCAGCCTTCTGCCATGCTTTCTCTTACTTTTCCTTTATAATCATGATTTCTCTTAAAAGCACCCTTCATACATACAAATCGGTTATAGCAAAGAATTATAATTTTATCTGCCTGCTCAAGTCTTTCTGCCTGATACATTTCGCTGTAATTACCATCTATAACCCAGCTATCATTCTGCATAAAAGCATATACCATTTTTTTACATTCTGCTCTGTCACGCTCTACCCAATTTTCTTCAAAATTTACACAATCAAGATAAAGCAGCGGTGTGTTATAAATGTCAGAAAGCTGTTTTGCCAGAGTTGATTTACCGCTTCCGCTGAAGCCCATAATCGCTATTTTCATTTACTGTTCCTCTCTTATACCAAGTAATGTATAAACGTATTTTAAATTATCCAAAGGAATAAATTCGTCATTATTAATTAACTCCTGAATTTCATCAACTGTTGCCCACATCGCATCGCAGGTTTCCTCAGGCTGCAAAACAACATCCTTGATACTGCAATTATGATTAAATAACCATACATCGCAAAAATCAGAATATATCGAACGCTTATATGTTTTATAAAGAATCCCCTTGCTTTCATTGAGAGTAACACCCAATTCCTCTTTCACTTCTCTGAGCGCAGCAGTTAAGCTATCCTCTCCTGCAAGTGCCGAACCGCCTGTACACTCCCAAAGCAGCGGGCAATGCTTGTTCGGTGTACGCTTGGAAATCAGCCACTCTCCTTTATCATTTTTAATCCATATATGTACAACAATATGATATTCATTGGGTCTGATTTGAAATTCTGACCTTTTTACTGTTTTGCCTGTAAGATTTCTGTTTTCATCATAAATATCCCAGATTTCATCCATAGAATTGTTCTCCTCTTATTGAATTAAATGTTTGGACCAATTAAAAAGCATCTCGGACATTCGCTGAAAATCTATTTCTTTTCCTGTTTTTATATTAGAAAATTCTTTTAAAATAGATTTATCATTGTCCTTTACAACTTCAACCAGTTCTGCTTTTCTTGAATAATACTCCCCGGTTTGCTTAAAACAGATTGCCTGAATAACAAAGACAGCGGATTTATATAAGCTTTTCAAAATTTCCGAACTCTTTTCATACAGCATATTATGAACACACGAATGATAAATACTGCAGGCACCTGTTTTTATTGCCTGATCAATGGATATATCATCAATCAGAAAAAGAAGTTCATCCAAACTGCCGATAATCGGTTTTGTATCATAATAGAACTGAAAAAGCTCGGATTTATTCCAATTAAACAATTCTTTTTTACCTGAAAGAAAACCGCACATTAAATTTCGTTCGGGAATTGCAGCAAGCAATTGATTATACCTTTCAATATCGCACTCAGACAGTTCATTAAGGATTACAACCATATCAACATCACTGTTTTCATCAGCTTCTCCGCGGGCATAACTTCCCTGCAAGCCAACAAACCATATTCGGTTATCAAATACAGCCCTCAATCGTTTGACAAAATCATCAACGAACACATCAATATCAATCATACATCTACCTCCAAAAAATATAAAAAGCCTCTGCA
>JAIDJS010000229.1 GCA_029052085.1 Eubacterium sp. | reverse complement strand
CCCCTGTAACGGATGAGGAAATCCATGCCTTTGATAAATTCATTTCAGCAGGAAAAGAATCAGATGATAAAGGCTATATAAATTATCTTTTTCTCAGCGTATTTTACATTATAACAAAAGAAAGCCGGCTTGACAGCAGCAAGCTTTCAAAATCCAAAAGCATCCGGCTGATTGATGAAATCTGCGCTTTTATTCAGCAAAAGATTTATGAAAAAATAACCGTAAATGACGTTGCAATCTTTTTTAATATAACACCGCGCAGGCTTCATCAGATTTTTTCAGCAGAGCTTGGAATATCGCCGAAGCAATATATAATTAAGAAAAAAATGGAGGAGGGATACAGAATTTTAGTTCAGACCTCTTATCCGATAAATAAAATTTCGGAAGCCTTATCCTTCAGCTCCGCCTACCATTTTTCAAATGAATTCAAAAAAATCTTTAACCAAACACCTACACAGGTAAGAAATATGGAATAAAGAGAAAAAAGCATTTGTAAATCAAAACACTTTACAAATGCTTTTTTTCTGATTTTAATTCAAAATACATATCGCACTTTTCTTTTATACAAAACGCTTCAAAATATTTTTCTTCAAGCGGTATCCACTTATCTTTGAAGGCTGAAAGCTGTTGTTTCCCATTTCTTTTTTCTATTCTTTCAAGCTGCTGCGCACAATCAATATCAAGAAAAATTTTCAAATCATAAATATCCTTGAACTTAGGATGGCAGGAATACGTTCCTTCAATAATGATTACACCAGTTAAATCAACCTTTATCTCATCAGAAAAGGTAAACGAATGGCAGTCAAAAGGATGATAACTGAAAGCCGTTCCTTTTTTAATCGGATGGATTACATCAATCAAAAAACGTTCATAATCAATATTGCCGCCTGCCTCGCTCAAACGCTTAGATGTTCTTTGATATGGCTGAAGAAAAAAATCATCCATATGAACAACGCTGCAATCAAGGTGCTTGCTTAATTCCTTTGCAAGGGTTGTTTTTCCGGAAGCACATCTGCCATCTATAGCAATAATACATGGTTCGCGATTAAGAACCTGAATTTCATTTTCAATTTTCTCAATTATTTCATCCATCATCTTAACGCATCTTTCATTGATCTGACATATTCGCCTATGTATTTCGGCGCTTCTGTTCCATATTGTTCAAGCAGCTTAACAATTGCCGAGCCAACAATTACACCATCTGAAAGAGCAGCCATTTTCTTTGCCTGTTCAGGAGTTGAAATACCAAAGCCGATTGCACACGGAGTTGATGTATTCTGCCTTACAACATCAACAATTGATTTCAAATCCGTTTTAATCTCGCTTCTTGCACCTGTAACACCAAGGCTTGAAACGATATAAAGAAATCCTTTTGCTTCCTTTGATATCATTGCAATTCTGTTTTCCGAGGTTGGCGCAATAAGAGAAATCAAATCAACATCATAGTTATCACAAATCGGAGCAAATTCATCCTTTTCCTCAAACGGCAAATCGGGAAGAATAATTCCGTCTATTTCCACATCGCTGCACTTTGAAATAAACTTATCCGCACCATAGGAGAATACAACATTTGCATAGGTCATAAACACCATGGGAATTTTAACATCTTTGCGGATTTCTTTGACAAAATCAAAAACCTTATCCGTTGTTATACCGCCGTTTAAAGCCCTGATATTTGCGCCCTGAATAACAGGACCTTCTGCAGTTGGATCCGAAAAAGGAATTCCAAGCTCAATCAGATCTGCTCCATTATCTGCTGCAGCCTTAACTGCTTTTGCAGTTGTTTCCAAATCAGGATCACCGCAGGTAATAAATGCAATAAACGCTTTTCCGTTTTCAAAAGCCTTATTTATATTACTCATAAATATCCTCTCCTCTGTATCTTGCAATGGCAGCACAATCCTTATCTCCCCTGCCTGAAATAGTTATAACAAGTATTTTATCCTTATCCATTTTAGGTGCTTCCTTTATTGCGTAAGCCACAGCGTGTGCTGATTCAATAGCAGGAATAATTCCCTCTGTTTTTGAAAGATATTCAAATGCACAAACAGCCTCTTCGTCTGTTACCGGAACATATTCTGCCCTGCCGATATCATGAAGATAAGCATGCTCAGGGCCGACACCCGGATAATCAAGCCCTGCCGAAATCGAATAAACAGGAGCAATCTGACCATATTTATCCTGACAGAAATAGGATTTCATTCCGTGGAAAATTCCAAGCCTTCCCGTATTAACTGTTGCAGCTGTTTCAAAGGTATCTATTCCTCTTCCCGCTGCCTCACAACCGATAAGCCTTACACTTTCATCATCAATAAAATGATAAAAGCTGCCTATTGCGTTTGAGCCGCCGCCGACACAGGCAATAACCGCATCGGGAAGCCTGCCCTCTTTTTCCATCATCTGCTCTTTGATTTCCTTTGAAATAACAGCTTGAAAATCGCGAACAATTGTCGGAAACGGATGAGGACCCATAACGGAGCCAAGACAATAGTGCGTATCATCAATTCTTGACGTCCATTCACGCATAGCCTCGGAAACAGCATCCTTAAGCGTTGCCGTTCCGCTTTCAACAGGGATAACCTCAGCCCCCAAAAGGCGCATTCGATAAACATTCAGTGCCTGACGGACTGTATCCTCCTTACCCATAAAAACAACACATTCCATACCGAAAAGAGCAGCAGCGGTTGCCGTTGCAACCCCGTGCTGGCCTGCACCTGTTTCGGCAATCAGACGGGTTTTCCCCATTTTCTTTGCAAGAAGTGACTGTCCTAAAACATTGATTATTTTATGCGAACATGTATGATTAAGATCCTCTCGCTTAAGATATATCTTTGCGCCGCCAAGGTCTTTGCTCATTTTTTCAGCATAATAAAGATTTGACGGTCTGCCCGCATATTCATTAAAAAGCTTGGTTAGTTCACGATTGAATTCGGAATCATTTTTATAATAATTATAAGCTTCTTCAAGTTCTATAATTGCATTCATCAGCGTTTCAGGAATATACTGACCGCCATGAATTCCAAAGCGTCCGTTTTTATTCATCATATTTTTCATCCTTTCTTATGGCATTAACAAATGCAGCCATTTTGCCTTTATCCTTTAATCCGTTTATCTCAACACCCGAGCTTACATCAAGTGCATATGGATTTAACAATTCTATTGCCTTTTCAGCATTCTGAACCGACAAACCGCCGGCAAGAAAATATGGGCGGTTTATTTTATTTATAAGCGTCCAGTCAAAAACATTTCCGCTGCCCATTCCTGCATCTAAAAGCACATAATCGGCTATGCTTTTATTCGCCTTAATAACATCATTCTCACTGTTAATACAAAAAGCCTTTATTATCGGCTTATCTGTAAAACGGTGCAGCTCCTTTATATAATCTTCATCCTCATTTCCGTGAAGCTGAACGATATCAATAATACTATTATCAAGAAGCTTTACTATCCTCTCAATGGGTTCATCCACAAAAACGCCGACGGCCTGAATACCTGTATTTAAAATGGATTTTAATTCCTTTGCCTGTTCAAAACTGACATACCTTTTGCTTTTCCTGAAAAAAACAAAGCCGATATAATCAGGCATAAGCGCATTTGCAGCTTCAATATCACATTTTCTTGAAAGACCGCAGATTTTAACTTTCGTCATACAATACCCCTTAATTCAGCAAGCTTTTGTTTTTTATCCTCCGCCCGCATAAGCGTTTCACCAACCAGCACCGCATCCGCACCGATTTCACGAAGCTTTGAAACATCATCGGCACTTTGCACTCCGCTTTCGGAAACAAATATAATATCACCGGGAATAAGACTGCGAAGCTTTTTGCTGTTTTCCGTATCAACCGAAAAATCCTTTAGATTACGGTTATTGACACCGATAATCCTTGCACCTGCATGAACAGCCGTATTCACCTCATTTTCATCATGAGCCTCTACCAATGCAGACATTCCGAGAACATCACATATCTTTATATACTCTCTTATCTTTTCTTCCGAAAGAATAGAGCATATCAAAAGTATGGCTGATGCGCCTAAAACCTTTGCCTCATAAATCATATATTCATCAACTGTGAAATCCTTTCGGATACACGGAACAGAAACAGCATTTGCAATTTCTTTCAGATATTCATCACTGCCGAGAAACCATTTCGGCTCTGTTAAAACGGAAATGCAATCCGCACCCGCCTGTTCATATTCCTTTGCAATCTGCAGATAAGGGAATTCTTCTGTAATCATTCCTTTAGACGGCGATGCCTTTTTACATTCACATATAAAGGAAATATCCGTCTTTTTCAGAGCATTCTCAAATTCAAAATGACCTTTCGGAAGTTGAAATGCCTGCTTTTTAATCTCATCAAGAGAAACAAGCGTTTTTGAATACGCAACTCTTTTTACTGCATTATCTGCAAGCTTATCAAGTATTGTCATCATTCTACCTCTCAGCTATTGCTGATTTCAATAAATTTATCAAGCGTTTCAAGCGCCCTGCCGCTGTCTATTATTTCAGCTGCAAGCCCTATTCCTTCCTTAAGGCTTTCTGCTTTTCCGTAAATATAGAGTGCAGCGCCTGCATTCATAAGAACGGCATTACGCTTAGGACCTCTTTCACCATTCAGAATACCACGGGTAATCCGAGCATTTTCAGCAGGCGTTCCGCCTTTAAGCTCTTCCTTGGTACAACGCTCAAAGCCGAAATCTTCGGGAGTAATTGTGTATGATTTAAACCATCCGTCCTTAAATTCACAAACTGTTGTAGGCGCACTCATGGAGATTTCATCCAATTTATCCTGCCCGTAAACTACCATACCTCTTTTAACGCCAAGGCTGATCAGAACCTGCGCAAGCGGTTCAGCAAGATATTCATCATAAACACCAAGCAGCTGAAACTTGGGACTGCCGGGATTTGTTAACGGACCTAAAATATTAAATACGGTTCTGAAACCAAGCTCTTTTCTGATAGGACCAACATATTTCATCGACGTATGATATTTCTGAGCAAAGAAAAAGCACATTCCTACCTTTTCCAATAATTCTTTGCACTTTTCAGGACTTTGCTCAATATTAACACCAAGCGCTTCCAGACAATCTGCCGTACCGCACTGTGATGAAGCAGCACGGTTTCCGTGCTTTGCAACCTTTATTCCGCCTGCTGCAGCAACAAGAGCAGCGGTTGTTGAAATATTGAAACTGCCTGCATTATCGCCGCCCGTGCCTACAATTTCAAAAAGTTCCATATCCGTTTCAAGCTTTATTGCATGATTTCTCATAGCAGCAGCACAGCCTGCAATTTCATCGGTTGTTTCTGCCTTTGCACTTTTTGTTGAAAGCGCGGCAAGAAAGGCCGCATTCTGTGTCGGCGTTGTTTCTCCGCTCATTATTTCATTTATAACGCTGTATGCCTCTTCATAAGTTAAATCCTCTTTATTAACAATTTTAACAATAGCTTCTTTTATCATCGTTTTCTCTCCTAACAACAAATAAAGTTTGCAAGCATCTGCTTTCCGTTCGGTGTCAGTATGGATTCGGGATGAAACTGCACTCCGTATATCTTATGTTCCTTATGCTGAACTGCCATGATTTCGCCGTCCTCCGTTTTTGCAGTTACCATCAGGCAATCGGACATTGTTTTTTCATCTGCCGCAAGCGAATGATAACGGGCAACGGGAGCCGTTTCAGGGCAGTTTTTAAACAGCAGCGTACCTGTATCAAACCTTGCGTCGGATTGCTTACCGTGCATAAGCTTTTTGGCGTAAGTTACCGTTGCTCCAAAAGCAGAGCAAATTGCCTGATGGCCAAGGCAGACTCCTAAAATCGGAATTTCTGTTCCGAGTTCCTTAACAACATCAAT
>JAIDJS010000228.1 GCA_029052085.1 Eubacterium sp. | reverse complement strand
TCCCTGATGAAGCTTTGCAGATTTGCGCTTGAAAACAGCCTTTCGGGTTTGGAATTCGCTTTTGGAATTCCGGGTTCCTGCGGAGGTGCGGCATTTATGAATGCAGGCGCCTATGGCGGAGAAATGAAGGATGTTCTTTATAAATGCTGTCATATAGATAAAAACGGCAATGCCGGTTTTCTTGAACATGATCATTTAAAGCTTTCTTACCGCCATTCGGCATATTATGAAAATGGCTGTATTATTACAGGAGTGTATCTGAAGCTGAAAAAAGGCAATCAAGAGGATATAAAAGCAAAAATGGATGATTTTCTTCAAAGAAGAAAGGATAAGCAGCCTCTTGAATATCCAAGTGCAGGTTCAACCTTCAAAAGACCTGAGGGCTATTTTGCAGGTGCGCTTATTGAGGAGTGCGGCTTAAAGGGAAAATCGGTAGGCGGTGCCGAGGTAAGTACAAAGCATGCCGGATTTGTTATAAATAAAGGAAATGCAACCTGCGAAGATATCTTAAGTCTTTGCAGAATTTGCAGTGAAACAGTGATGAAAGAAAAAGGCGTTAAGCTGGAAATGGAAATAAGGGTAACAGAATAATGGATGAAAGAAAAGAATTGGTTATTTTAACGGGTGTTTCAGGTGCAGGTAAATCAACTGCTATCGGTTTTATGGAGGATATCGGATATTACTGTGTTGATAATATGCCTCCGGCTCTTTTAAATACGTTTCTTGAGCTTATTGAGAATAAAAGCGAAAGAAAAAAGATAGCAATTGTTATTGATATCCGTTCAACAGAAAATTTTGATTCACTTGTTGAACTGCTTAACCAAAAGGATAACTTTAATTATGATATCAAGGTGCTTTATCTGGATATCAAAACGCATATTGCTTTGAAAAGATATAAATTGACAAGAAGAAAGCATCCGTTTTCCGATCGTTTTAACGGCGATATATCTCAGGCTCTTGCTTATGAAAGAGAAAAATTAAGCACTGTCCGCTTAATGTCTGATTATGTGGTTGATACCTCGGATATTGCTGTGAACCAGCTTAGAAGCAGACTGACTCAGATTCTTCTCGGAAGTGACAGAGAGGTTATGAATATCCATGTTATGTCCTTTGGCTTTAAGCATGGAATTCCTGCTGAAGCGGATTTTGTTCTTGATGTAAGATGTCTTCCCAATCCGTATTGGGTAGAAAGTCTGAAGTCAAAAACAGGCCTTGATGAAGAGGTTGTGGATTATGTTTTCTCCTTTGCCGAGTCAAAGACGCTTCTGGCAAAGCTTGTTGATATGCTGGATTTTCTGAATCCGCTTTATATTAAAGAGGGTAAAAGCCAGATTGTTGTTGCTATCGGCTGTACAGGCGGAAATCATCGCTCGGTTGTTATTGCAGAATCACTCAAAGAGCATTTCTGCGGCCGTTGGGATAATGTTTCCGTTAATCATAGGGATATAAACAGAAATTAAGTAGGTTGTAGCAATAATGTCTTTTTCAATGCAGGTTAAAAATGAACTTGTTAAAACTGAATACGAAAAGGCTTGCTGTAAAAAATCGTTTTTTTACGGAATGTCTATTTTTGGCAAAACTTTTTCAGCCGGCAGTGTTTCTCTGCAAACGGAAAATGAAAATATAGCAAAGCTTTATAAAGACCTTTTAAAAGAGCTTTTTAATATTCATTCGATTATTAAAACCTCTCCTAAAGGAAGAAATATAACCGTTTCTGTTGCAGAAGCAAATGATGCTGCAAAGCTTTTTAAATCCTTTGGTCATGAAGGTGCGGCAAGCCTTAAAATCAATCATTCAAATTTTGATTGCGAAAGCTGTGTTAATGCTTTTGTTGCAGGTGCTTTTCTTTCCTGCGGAACGATTTCAACTCCGGAGAAGGATTATCATCTTGAGTTTACGGTGCCGTATCTTAATCTTTCAAAAAGCCTTTTAACGCTTATTGAAGAAATGGATTTAAGCCCCAAGTATACATATCGTCATGGTTATAACGTAGTTTATTTCAAGGAAAGTGAAGCTATAGAGGATTGTCTTTATCTTATGGGTGCTTCCGATGCTATGTTTGAAATGATGAATATTAAAATCGTTAAGGATTTCAGAAATATGGCAAACCGAAAGGCAAACTGTGAAACTGCGAATATTAACCGAATGGTAAATGCTGCCTCTGAACAGCTTCGTGCTATTGAAAAGATATGGCAGTTCAAGGGCAGGGCGTATCTTCCCGAAAACCTCGAAATGCTGGCGGAACTCAGATATGAAAATGCAGATGTAAGCCTTTCGGAGCTTGCTGAAATGTGCAATCCTCCGTTAAGCCGAAGCGGTGTTAATCACAGATTAAAAAAGATTATCAGTATTGCTGATACGTTATAAATTATTCGTTTTACTATTTTAGTTAGATTATTAATATATTTTTCAATGAAAGGGAGGTGCCGTTATGTTTACTCATCTTCATCTTCATACGGAATATTCTTTGCTGGACGGTGCCTGCCGTATAAATCAGCTTGTGCTTAAAGCAAAAGAGCTTGGAATGCAGTCCCTTGCTATTACGGATCATGGTAATATGTATGGGGCTGTTGATTTTTATAAAGCCTGCAAAAAGAACGGAATAAAGCCCGTTATAGGCTGTGAGGTTTATGTTGCACCAAGAACAAGATTTGATAAGGAAAAGGTGCTTGATAAGGACTATAATCATCTTATTCTGCTTTGTAAAAATGAAACCGGTTATAAGAACCTAATAAAGCTTGTTTCCATGTCCTTTACAGAGGGATATTATTATAAACCAAGAGTAGATCATGATATTCTTGAAAAATACAGCGAGGGTCTGATATGTCTTTCAGCCTGCCTTGCCGGTGAAATTCCGCAGGCATTGCTTCAGCGTGATTATGATGCGGCAAAACGAACCGCGCTTTGGTATCTTGATGTTTTCGGCAAGGATAATTACTATCTTGAAATTCAGGATCATGGGCTTGATGAACAGAAAATTGTTAAGGATGGAATAAAAAGGCTTTCCGCTGATACAGGTATTCCCATGGTTGCAACAAACGATGTTCATTATATAGAAAAGCAGGACAGCAAAATTCAGCAGGTATTGATTTGCATAGCAACAAACCATATTCTCGGCGAGGATACAGGTCTTGAATTTCATTCGGAAGAATTCTATCTGAAATCGGAAGACGAAATGAGAAGTCTTTTTTCCGATGTTCCGGAAGCTGTAGATAATACAGCTGTAATAGCTGAAAAATGCAATTTTGATTTTGAATTCGGCAATACCAAGCTTCCATTTTATGAAACGCCGAACGGAATGGATCATTTTGAATATTTCAGAAAATGCTGCTATGACGGATTTCGCAAAAGATATAAAAATCCGCCTGCGGAATACGCTGACAGGCTTGAATATGAACTTTCAACCGTTGAAAAAATGGGCTATACGGATTATTATCTTATCGTTGCGGATTTTGTGTCCTATGCTAAAGGCAGAGGGATTCCCGTTGGTCCGGGAAGAGGCTCCGGTGCGGGCTCTATTGCTGCCTATTGTATCGGAATAACAGATGTTGATCCGATGGAATATAACCTTCTTTTTGAGCGTTTTTTAAATCCGGAAAGAGTTTCAATGCCGGATTTTGATATTGATTTTTGCTATGAACGCAGACAAGAGGTTATTGATTATGTAACCGAAAAATACGGCTCGGATCATGTTGCTCAGATTGTAACCTTCGGGACACTGCAGACAAGAGCGGCAATAAGAGATGTCGGCAGAACAATGGGTATGCCTTACGCATCTGTTGATACAGTTGCCAAGATGGTTCCAAATGAGTTTAAAATTACGATTGATGATGCGGTTAAAAAGTCCAAAGAGTTAAGAGAGCTTATGGCTGAAAACAGACAGGTAAACGAGCTTATTGAAACCGCACGAAAAATAGAAGGTATGCCGCGCAATGCTTCAACGCATGCGGCAGGTGTTGTTATAACACATGATCCGGTTTCAGCCTATGTTCCGCTTGCAACAAATGACGGATTGGTTGTAACCCAGTATGTTATGACAACGCTTGAAGAGCTTGGCCTTTTAAAAATGGATTTTCTTGGGCTTCGTACATTAACGGTTATTAATGATGCGTCAAAACATGTCGGTATAAATATTGAAGATGTGCCGATTGATGATCCTGAGGTCTACAAAATATTTGCCAGGGGACAAACCGAGGGCATATTCCAATTTGAATCAAGCGGTATGAAGCAGATGCTTATGAATTTGAAGCCAACAAAATTGGATCATCTTATTGCCGCAAATTCACTGTATCGCCCCGGTCCTGCCAAGCAGATAGACACCTTTGTTGAAAATTCGCATAATCCTGAAAAGGTGCAGTACAGCACGCCTCTTTTAAAACCGATATTGGAGGACACCTTCGGCTGTATTGTCTATCAGGAGCAGGTTATGCAGATTCTTCGCTCACTTGCCGATTATTCTTACGGCAGGGCTGATAATGTTCGCCGTGCAATGAGCAAAAAGAAAAAAGATGTTATGGAGGCAGAGCGTGTAACATTTATTGAGGGCTGCGCCGAAAAAGGAATAAGCGAACAGATTGCAAATGATATTTTTGATCAGATTGCCGATTTTGCAAAATATGCCTTCAATAAATCTCATGCTGCCTGTTATTCTCTTGTAGCGTACAGAACAGCCTATCTGAAAAGATACTATCCTGCTGAATTTATGGCGGCTCTTTTAACCTCGGTGCTTGACTCCTCAAATAAGGTGGCGCGTTATATTGCCGAGTGCAAAAGACTTGGTCTGAGGCTTTCGGTTCCGGATGTCAATAAATCCGTCAAAGGCTTTTTTGCAGATGGAAATGTAATAAATTACGGGCTTCTCGGAATTAAAAATCTTGGCTCTGAATTTATTAAAGATATTATCAAAGAACGCCGGAACGGACAATACAGTGATTTGTTTGATTTCTGCTCAAGGCTTATTAATCTCGGTCATTTCAATCGCCGTGCCGTTGAAAGCCTTATACGATGCGGTGCTCTTGACAGTCTGGGTTCAAACCGCCGTGCTATGCTTCAGGCATTGCCTGCCCTTGTCAGCAATCTTGAAGAGCACAGAAGAAAAACAATGTATGGTCAGGTTGGCTTTTTCGATCTGGGTACGGATGACAATGCTTTCGGATTTGATTTTGAAATGCCGGATGTTGATGAATTTCCTAAAAATGAGCTTCTTAAAATGGAAAAGGAAATAACAGGGCTTTATCTTTCCGGTCATCCTCTTGATAAATAC
>JAIDJS010000227.1 GCA_029052085.1 Eubacterium sp. | reverse complement strand
AATATCAGAACGGTTGCCGAACACGCTTGGGAAAATCATTCGGATAGGCTTACGGAAATTGCAGGCTATGATGTTATGAATACACCATCGGTTTCCGAACTGATTTCCATTCTGACTACCTATGTTGAACGCAACAGCACAGATTACTAATTTAATATCTGCTTTTCAGCCTTGTCCTATTCCTTAGGACGAGGCTGTTTTGTTTGACGTTTATTTTTACTCCATTCTGAAAGGATATCAACATATTCATCATACTTATGCGGTCTAATAGGTCTTTCAAACGGCGGCGCATCAAAAAGCAAGAGCAAACATTCACCTATATTTTTATAATTATCAACATATTTATAGCCCACCAGCTCGCCGCTTTTTATTCTTTTTCGGATTTCATTATGATATGGATACATTTTCAATTCCTGCCTGTCTCTTTTTTCAATATATCTTACCTTATATTTTTTATGATTTACCGAAGAATAAACTGTTTATTTTTAAAATTATTTATTAATATGTATTTTCCCCGATATAAAAAATTTATTAAAAACACCATTTAAGCAAACCATAATACTGAGGTGTTTTTATGAATAAGAAGGAATTGCCGATGAACTTACGCAATGCTTTAGCAAAAAATGAAGATGCTATGAAGCAATTTGACACACTTTCCGACAGCCAGAAACAAGCGGTTATAAACAAAACACGAAAAATCAATTCCAATTATGAAATGGATTGCTTTCTTGATTATTTTTCAAATGGATCGCTTGGCATATAATTTAAGGCACAGGAATAGCCTGTGCCTAATTTTTATTTAACTCCGCCGTGATATTCGACAAAGCCGCATTTTTGAACTTTTGTGCCATCAACATTATAACGAACAAGATACATATCATCTATTTTCCCAAGGCAATCCGCGGTTTCATACGGAAAAATACTGCCGACGGACAACCGCTTTTCTGTATCCGCGTACACCACTTCAGGTGTATGACCGTTTTTCCACACTCTCTTATCAGTGGGGGTATTTTTTACGCCGTCTTTATACGCCACAAAACCGGATTTATGCTTTTTTGTACCGGCAATATCATAAACGATAATAAGCGAATCTTCGGCTTTACCATAGCAAAGTGCATCTGAATACGCAAAAATCGTTCCTATTTTGTCGCGCAGGTTGCTTCTTTTATAAACGACTTCCTTTGTAGAGCCGTTATGCCATTCAACCGGCTTCGGATACCTATCATCAACCGGTTTTTCAGGCTCAGTATCATCTGATTTTATTTCCCTGAACAGATTGCGGTACAGATAATCCGTATCAACATTTCCGTTAACACCCTCTACTCTGCCTTCAGACGAATTCTGCCACATATCATATTCGCCCTTATATTTATCCGTACCGCTTGTATAGTTCGCTATCCAGCTTGTATACCGCTTTTTAAGGTCCTTATCCAGATAATTATCATACCAGTTTTTGTTTGCATAGACACCTGCCCAAAGACCATGTTTTTCAATAACGGAGTTAAAAGCATTTACAATTGCAGAAAGCTTTGATCTTCCGAGATTTGCAATGCTGCTGTCCTCCATATCGCAGTAAACGGGCAAATTCAGCGTTTTTCCCTTTAACCTTTCCACTGCCCATTCTGCACCCTCTCGAGCTGTTTTTTCGCTGTCAGAATAGATATAAACATACGCTCCGATTTTAACGCCCGCTTTTCGCGCTGAACGATAATATTCTTCAAACCTTTCATCAAGCGTACTGTTATCTCTGTTTCCGACCCAACCGATTCGCAGAATTGCAAAATCAATATGATCGGCAAGTCTTTCCCAATCAATAGAACCGTTAAACTCTGATAAATCCACTCCGAAATATGACATTATTATGCACCGCCTTCATCAATTTGCTTCTTTTCCAAATTCATAGCAGCACAAAGCCCTGCCGCAGCTGCAGAAACACCTATTCCCGTTAAAGCAGCACGAAGCAGCTGTTTGTTTTCTGCAAAATCAACAGTTGTAATGTGAATTGCAGCATAGCTTACTGCTGTTTGAAAAAAAGTTCTTAACATTCTTTTTAAGGTTTCCTTGGTAAATTTCATAATAAAAACCCCTTCAAAATGCCACACAATCTGTACTTACGCCCTATAACAGAATATGGATTTTGATAAAAAATGATAATGGCAATTACATAAAAGCAGAAGCATCAAAGATTTTTCCATTCATCTTTTGTCATTCTGCAGCAGGATACCGGCCTGCCATTCAGTTCAGATTCACATTCTGTTTTAAGAACAGAATAATACTCCTCATGGCTTACAGCGTGCATTCCGATTTTCTGCATAACCCTGCCCGAACCGATATTTTCTGTAACATAGGCGGCAAAAATATTATCAACATTGACTTTGCCGAACATATAGTCCCTTACGGCAGCGGCGGCCTCCGTCATAATGCCCTGATTCCAATACAGACTGTCAATACACCATCCGAGAACAGCAGAGCAATTTATGAATTCCACTACATCTGTTACCCCTATAACCCTATTATTATAAACAACAGCCCATCTGTAGGTGTTTTCTTTTTTGTATTCATCTGCCCACATCTTACATAATGCTTTTGTATCCTCTATGCTCTTATGCGGAGGCCACGTTACATATTTTGCAACCTCTTCCTTTGACGCATATTCATATATATCTTTATAATCAGATTCCTTTACTTTTCTGAGCAAAAGCCTTTTTGTTTTAATTTCCTGCGTTCCTATATTATTCATTTTTAATCAACCTCCTTCTTCAAATCAAGTATCGTTGCATAATGCGGTATCGTAAATGTTTCGGGAACAGTTTTCAGATATTCAAGATGCTCTTTTTCAAACCCAGCAATCTCTTTCGGCGAAAGCGAAGCATCAATGCCGCGGCAGGCCTTCATTCTGCCGTTCCAGCTTTCACGGGTAAATTCTAATTCTAAATCGAAAGCCTCTGCGTGATCAACAGAAAACAAAGGCTTCGCCCATTCGGGTTCTTCAATCTTATATCGTGTCATACCTCTGCCCGACCATTCGGGGTTGTATTTTAATACCAAATCCTCGCTGTTTTTTGCGATTTCACTTTCAAACGGAAGCCACGCCATAAACAGAATCAAAAAATGCCCGCTATCCTTTAAAAATCTATGTATTTTGGGAATAATAACCTTTTTATCAAAGTACATAAAGCACTGACAGGCCGTTACAACATCAAAGCTGTTTTCGGGAAATGCAAGCTGTTCAGCAGGAGAAACTATGTATTCAATGTCCAATCCTTCACTCAGCTTTTTTGCATATTTTATCTGATTTTCGGATATATCCGTACCAACAAAGTTTGCTCCGTATTTATACATATTTCTTGGCAGAACACCTGTACCTGTTCCCAAATCAAGCACCCTTTGTCCATCTTTGCAATATCCCAAATCAACAATTCTTTTGTAAAATTCCTCGGGATAGATATCTCTGTATTTCGCATAATCCGCAGAGGCAAGTCCCCAGTCAAACCCTTTTCCGCCATCTATATTTTTATTTGTAATCATCATTTTCGCCTAAAATAAATCAACAATGGATTTCAAATCATCAAAGCAATAATCTGCTTTCTCACAAAACCCTTTATGAACAAGAATTGTTTTAAACCCGGCACAATTGCCGCCGACTATATCAGCATTAACACTATCGCCAACCATATAATATTCATCAGCATTCGGATAAAAGTTTTCAGCAATTTCAAAGATTTCTTTTCTTGGCTTATCGTAACCGACAGCAGCTGAAATTACAAAATCATCAAACAAATCATAAATCTCAAGTTCTTTCAAAACATCGCACAAATCGGGATAATTATTTGATAAAATAACATTTTTTATTCCCTTACTCTTCAATTTCTTCAGCGTTGAAACTGCATCAGAGTAAAGGGTATAATTTTCTTTTTTCTTAATAATATCTCTTATTTTTGCCGTTGCCTGTTCAGCTATATTTTGAGGAGTATTAAGGCTTAAGTAGCAGCTATAAAAATAATGATTCATATACTGCCACCATTTTTCATTTGTAAATTCAGTATAATTTTCATTCGGCATATGCCATGTAAAACCACTTGCCATTAATTTTCTTATTTCACTGAAAGTAACGGTTGTATTACCGTCAACTGATTTAAGTGCATTATAAACACTGTTGCTCCATAATGGATTGGAATAAACCAGCGTTCCGTCAAAATCCCAGAATATAACTTTCATAAACAGCCTCTTCCTTTGTTCTATAAATTAAACGTTTCTTTAATTATTTCTGCTGCTTTTTCGGGCGGTAAATCCGAATTATCCATTTTAATATAATGATCAAATTGAACTTCGCCGTCATAGCTTACAAATCTATGATTGGCATCATCATTCAAAAGACGCTGATTGGATATTTCTATATCACGCTTTGATGCCTTATGCTTCAAACGGTTTTCGGTTACATTGCGCTGCAGCCGTATTTCCTGCGGTGCAAAAAGCTCAACATAATAAAATTCCGTATCATACGGCTTAAAAATCTCTTTAACGTGTTCAAGATAATCCCAATCCTCCTGCTCATCAAATGCAAACATCAGAGTAGTGATTAAGCCGTATTTACCCGATTTAGCAAACTCTCTGAACAAAACATCCCTGCTGTCCATAACAGCTTTTAAATTCCATTCGCCGAACACCTCCAAAACAGGCTCAATTGTAATATGGTTGTGCAATAATCTTAAATCCGTTATTTTCATTAGTTCCTGCCCCACCGTCATTTTTCCGACAGCAGCATCACCTAAAATAAAAACCAGTTTCATAATCATTCCTCCTTATAAATAAAAATATTTTTAGCCCTTTCCTGCAATAAGCAGACCATGCATACTATTACCGATTACGGACGGCTCTTCACAAACTGAAAAATGATAATTCATAAAATCATTAAATCTTTTCTTATTAAGTGAATTTATTTTTTTCTGCAGCGGATATGCCGAGCCGTCAACACCTATATTCTTTATTTTTGTTAAATTAAATTTTTTGACAATTTTTCCAATTTCATCAAAACCTGCTGTATAAAACAGGTTGTTATCCCCCGTTTTAATCAGCTCTGCCTGTTTTGCAATATCCTTTGGATTCTGAAAAAACTGATAAAGCACACACGGATTTCTGTTTATATAAGCAAGCACAAAAATTCCGCCTTTTTTAAGCACCCTTAAACATTCAGCAATGCATTTTGTGCGTTCCTTCTTAGACTTTAGATGATAAAATGCACCCATACATAAAACAACATCAAAGCTTTCATCCTTAAAAACGGACATATCCAGCACATTAAGATTATAGATACCGCTAAGCAACTCCGATTTTTTATTGGCTTTTATAATTTCAACATTATCGCTCGATAAATCGGCTGCCGTTACATTAAAACCTTTTTCAGCAAGGTAGTAAGAATAGATACCCCCTCCTGCACAGCAATCCAGAACTTTACTCTCCCTTGGCAAAAGTTCATCAAAATAATGAATGGTTGTTATAAATTCAATACTATGTGCCTTATCCGATGCAAGCCTTGTTTTCTCGTATCCCGAGCTGTAATATTCCTGCAGTTTCTCATTAAAATTCATTTTAACACCTCAATTTCTTTATTTAACTTAACAATCTCATTCATTTTATTTACCTCTTAAAAATATTAAAAACCCCGCTGATGATATACTCATCAGCGGGGTTTTTATGCAATAAAAATATCGTACTATGCACTATTCCGAAAATGAGTATAGGAAATCAATTCTATGCTGACGAGGCATAAAATCCATAGTTCTATAATCAAGTTCGAAATTAAAAATAAGCATATATTTTCTCCTTTTGTTTCTATCTGCATAATAGCAGACAAAATCCAATTTGTCAACTTTTTCTTTTTTGTAAGGAAAATTTTGCATTAACAACAATAATTCCGATACAAACAAAAAATAAGGCAAGAAGATTCTTTAAGCTGAAAGCCTCTGCCGCTTCGCCAAGGAAAACTGCAGAAAGAATAACACCGAAAACGGGATTCATAAGCCCGATTACCGAAATCTTTGAAACGGAATTATACTTTAAAAGCAATCCCCAGATTGTATATGCGGCAGCAGAAATAAATGCAAGATACATAATCATTAAAATACCTTTTGCTCCGCTTGTTTGTGTAATGCTTCCGCCTGCTGCAAATCCGAAAAGCATCATAAAGGCACCACCGAACAAAAACTGCCACCCCGAAAGCATAACGGTATCCGATTTTTCGGAATACCTTTTAATCAGAACACCCGAAACAGAATAAGCAAGCGATGAAAGGAGCATAAAGCCTTCGCCGTTAAAGGCAAAGCCACCGCCAAATCCATCTGCTGTTAAATTTATTACTACAATTCCTGCAAATCCCAAAACAGCACCTATAGATTTTTGAATTGTAAGCCTTTCAATTCTGAAAATAAGCGTTGAAACCATTATGGAAAAGAAAACATTAACGGCAATCAGAATGCTTGATTTTACACCGCTTGTATGCGCAAGGCCGATATAAAACAAGGTATACTGCAAAATAGTCTGAAAAAGAGAAAGCGTTACGGTTTTACCGATTTCAGCTTTATTTTTCGGATAAAGCACCCTTTTCTGCATAATTGATCCGACAATAATAACCATAATGCCTGCAAGAAAAAACCGTATTCCCGCAAAAAGAATCTGGGAATAGCTATCCTCCGCCGCTATATCAAAAAGCTTATATCCAACTTTTATAGACGGAAATGCCGAACCCCACAGAAAGCAGCAAAAAAGCGCAAGCGGAATACAAATATACAGTTTTGAAAGCTTTGATTTATTTTCCATTAATTTATTCTGAATACCCTTTTATAAATTTCTGTTACATCCTCTGTAGATAACGTTGTCGGATTATTCAGCAATCTATCCACATTAACGCTTTTTGCAAAAGAAAGCACCGTTTCCCTATCTGCTTTTGGCGTGTAAAGCTCAAATTCTTCAACAAGCTTTCTGAATATTTCCACACCGTCTTTTGCGTTTCTTCCTCCAAGCAAAACGCCGATTTCATCAAGGGTATCCAGCACAAAAGCCCTTCCCCTTGCATCATTAACACTTTCATTATGCGAATTCATATAATCCCATATTTCGGCAAGATTAACCGAAACGGAATGGCCGTGTGCTGTACCGCAGTTTATTGTTATGTTATAGCACATGGCATGCGCCGAGGTTGTTGCCGTTATATTAATTGCTTTGCCTGCATAGTAGGAAGCCAGCAGCATTCCCCTGTTTGCCTCTTTTTCATTGGCAAGATAACCCGCCTTGTTTTCAACAAAAAGGCGGATTGCCTTTTCTGCATATTCCCTGCTTTCAACATTGCTTTTAACATTCCAATAGCTTTCAATTGCATGGCACAAGGCATCCATACAGGTACACCTGCGCTGATAAGGCGGAACGGTTTTTAAAAATTCCTCGTCAAGAATAATAAAATCCGGCAGAAAATCATCGTGCGTTATGGAATGCTTTTCATTTTCATTCACATAAAAAATCGAATATCTTGTTGCTTCCGAGCCTGTACCCGCGGTTGTAGGAATGGCAAGAAAACCGATATCATTTGCCTGCATCGGCTCCGACAACGCTGTTTTTGCATCATTTGTTGCAAGCAGCTTTATCATTTTAGCAGAATCAAGCGGAGAGCCGCCCCCTGCGCCGATTATAAAATCACATTCATTCTGTTTAAAAAGCTCCTCAGCAGAAACCATATCCTCAAACCTTGGATTCGGTCTGATTTGATCCCAGACGGTTAAATCATATTTTTCATCAAGATATCGAAACGCATTTGTAGCTTTGAAGCTGCTGCCGCAACAAAGAAAAGGCTTCTTAAAGCAAGAAACCTTTTCCAAAGCATTCAAATTTTCTAAAATCAAACCCTTATTCTGCATTTGCGAGCCACTCATATTCAGGAACATAAATTCTTGTTTTATCCCACGGATTTTCGTCTAAATGGCGGATAAGCCATACATAATAC
>JAIDJS010000226.1:1812-7786 GCA_029052085.1 Eubacterium sp. | reverse complement strand
CTCATAATCATCAGCACTGTTGTTATATATTTCAGGAGTATGAATATGTATATAAAAATTGCCTATATTAATAACATTTGTCTTATTATTTTCAAGTATTTCAATTCCCTCTTCTCTTACTTCATCAAGTGTTACAGAAGCAGTTTCGGGATAAAACAAGAATTCACCTATGATATATGTTTGAATATTACAATGCCATTTTTTCGCTTTATCAAGACTGCCATAGCAATAATCAACTTTTGAAAGATTTATATGAAGTGACTCGAAAAATGCCCTTTCTTCATCGCTCATCATTTCATCAACATATTTCTGAAAATTTCTGAAACCCTTACAGTCATTAATTTCAGTTTCTTCAAAATACTTTTCGGTTTTTTCCTCATCAATATCAATCGTATATTTTCCGTATTCAAACATTGCCATATCTGCTATTCCCTTTCGCAAATTCATAATAACAAATTATGGAAAAAGAATCTTGGAAAAAAAGTTGCGAACTCAAATCAGAGTTCGCAGCCTTTTTGTTTTTCTATTCTGTTTTTTAATTGACTGATAAAGCTTTCAGGCGAAATTACCCTAATCATCGGACCAAAGGATAATACCCTGATAAGAATTTCCGTTTCATCATCCTTATCATATTTCATTGTTATCTTGTACGTATAATCGTCTATTCTTTCGGCTTCCTTTTCAAGATTGGAAAAGCTGAGCATAACCCGTTCAAGTGCATTTCTTTTATCATAAAGATAAAGAATAAGCGTTTGCCTTTCTTCCGTATACTTATTTACATCTTTATCAATTTCAAAATTTAATAATTCACAGCTTGATATTTTTGAAAGATTAAGGATAAAAAGCTTTCCGAAAGCAATTGCCTTTAACCGGAACTTGTCATTTTTAGAGGAATATTCCAGCTTAACAGGAGAGCAGAAAAATTCTTTTTCTTTCCATTGCTTTCCCGTATATCTTATTTTAATCTTTCTGTTCTTATGAAGTGCTTCAAGGATGGTCTGAAAAATCTTAATATATTCCGGATTTTCAAAATCATCGCCGTCTGTATATCTGTCGAAATATACAATCGTATCCTGCTCATAAAGCGATTCAATATCCTCAAGACCTTTTATAGAAGGACTGAACAATTTTATCCTTTTATCATTCATAATTGCTTTGAGCCACTGTTTCTGAAGCAGTGTCAACGGCATTTCCGGGGTATGCTTAATCGGTGTTTCAAGCTTATCATCAAGCAATTTCCAGTCTCCGTTTTTTAATGCATTCGGAATACTTAATATGCTTTCGCTGAAAGCCTTTTCCATAATAATATCATTTATTCTTTTTTCGGTTAAGCTTCCGTTTACAGCCTCTTCAAGCACTTTAGCAACAACATTGAAATAGCTGCTGTAAATCTCACTGAACAGCATCGCCGCCACCTCCATACAAGTTGTTCATTGATTCAATATCCGCATAAAATCGTGATACAACGAGGTTATTTGAACATTCTAGCTTTGTTACCCTGCCGATAAAACTTCGTATCCACGGCATCATTTCCATCGCATCATAAACATCGGCAACAAATTTGTAATGATGTTTATCAACCATTATCACTTTGCCGCAGCGTTTTTCTCTTTCCAATCTATTAACGATGTACTGCTCATTATCACCAACAAAAAGTGTCATTTCTATGTGATCAAGGCTTCTGTTTCCGATTGAAACACCCCAAAGCTTTTCTTTAACCTTGTTGACTGTATTCTGATATTTTTTGTATTCTGTTTCGATTTCTTTCAAAGAAATCCTTTTAATATTATCAAGCCTGTAAAAGGTTATACACTTCAAACCATAATGATATGCCATTAAATATCGCCTGCCGCTTTCCGTGCTGACATAAATCTTCAGCGGCAGAACTCTGCTTGTATCAACAGCATCCTTCTTCAAAGAATACGTCTCTATTTCAACAGCCTTATGAGCTTTTATCGCTTCAAAGACTGCATAAAGAATTTCACTTTCAAGGGCGTGAAAAATATAATGATGCTTAAAGGTAAAATAATCGGGCGCATTATCATATTTATCAAGTATGTATGAACCAATAACACCGATTGGATCCTCTTCCGAGTAAAACGATACGGCATCAACAAAGCTTGCTAAATCTACATTATCATCTTTAATGGAGAAAAGTAACTCCCTGCCGTTCTTTTCGCTTTTAATGATACCAAGCTTTTCATATTCCTTAAGCTTTTTCCGAATCGTGGATTCATCCAGCAGATTATCGGAAAACCTTACAATATAATCTGCTGAAATCATATCGGCAATTTCCTTTATTGATTTTTTTGTTTTATCGGAAAGAATATCAAGAATATAGAAATGAAGCATAATATCATTATCCGTAAAGCTCTTTGCCTTGAAAGCAGTATATAACGGATTGTGAGAAACCGTTCGGCTGTCTACGGTGATAAAAGTACTTTTGCCGTTTGTATCCTGATGAAATGACATATAATCACCAAGCCAGCTTTCTATTCTCCTGCGCTCGTTATCATAGCTTCGGGCGCTTTTTTCCTGATACTCATTTCGGTTTTTAAAGCCATAAATAAAAAACTGGCTCATATATTCACGAATTTTAGAAAAATTCTTAATCAATTCGCTGTATGCCATATCCTCACCTCTATTCTTTAATCATATATGATAATAATTACAAATACAAGTAAAAAAGTGATGAATCTTTATATCATCATAATCAATTTACATTCCAGCTTCTTTATGATATGATATTTAAAACTGCTTAAGCGGGGTGAGGAAATGAAAAAGATTGTTGTTGGGGTTTTGGCTCACGTTGATTCAGGAAAAACTACACTTTCTGAAGCATTATTATATCAATCAGGCAGCATAAGCAAGCTTGGTAGAGTTGACCACAGAAATTCTTTTTTAGACACCTTTTCTCTTGAGCGAGACCGAGGAATAACCATTTTCTCAAAGCAGGCTGTTTTAAAATACAAAGACACTGAATTTACCCTGCTTGATACACCGGGCCATGTTGATTTTTCTGCTGAAACGGAACGCACATTACAGGTTCTTGACTACGCAATTTTAGTTATCAGCGGAACAGATGGTATTCAGAGTCACACGCACACACTCTGGAAGCTGTTAGCAAAATACAATGTTCCCTGCTTTATTTTTATAAACAAAATGGATTTAGAGAGTGCGGACAAGCAGGATATCTTAGCTGAACTGAAAACGAAATTCAGTGACAGCTGTGTTAATTTTAGCTGTAATGATAAGAATGAACTATACGAAAATCTTGCAATATGCGATGAAAAGCTTTTGAATCAATATTATGAAACCGAAGATATAGATAAATGTGATATCATAAACTGCATCAAAGGCAGAAAAATATTTCCCTGTATGTTTGGTTCAGCATTGAAGCTTACAGGTGTTGAGGAATTTTTAGATTGCCTGCACAGCTATACCATTATGCCGAAATACGGCAGTGCATTTGCAGGAAAGGTTTTCAAGATTTCCGAAGATAAAGGTCAGCGCCTAACCTTCTTAAAGGTAACAGGCGGAAACCTTAAAGTTAAGGAAATCCTGAAGTCTGACAAGAACAAGAACTCGGAAAAGGTAAATCAGATAAGAATATACTCAGGAGATAAGTTTTCGGCAATTGATAATGCAGAGGCCGGCACTGTATGCGCTGTAACGGGAATCACCTTTACACATCCGGGAGATGGTTTGGGAACAGAAAAAAACGGCAGCCTGCCTGTTCTTGAACCGGTACTTACATACAAATTAAATTTACCTGATCATATAGATACACATACCGCACTTGCTAAAATGAGAATTCTGGAAAATGAGGATCCGCAGCTGAAAGTTGTATGGAATGAAAGACTGAAAGAAATACAGGTTCAGCTTATGGGAGATATTCAGCTTGAAATTCTGCAGGCAGTAATCAGCGAACGTTTTGGCATAAATGCAGCATTCAGCAAAGGAAATATTATCTATAAAGAAACGATAACAGAAAAAACTGAAGGTATCGGTCACTTTGAACCATTACGGCATTATGCAGAGGTTCATCTTCTGATGAAGCCGGCAGAAAGAAACAGCGGAATTGTTTTTAAAACAGACTGTAAAGAAGAAATACTTGACAGGAATTGGCAAAGATTAATACTGACACACCTGTATGAAAAAACACATATCGGCGTTTTGACAGGTTCTCCGATAACAGATATGGAAATAACCCTTGTTTCAGGCAGAGCACACGCAAAGCATACCGAGGGCGGAGATTTCAGACAGGCAACTTACCGTGCAGTCCGTCAGGGGCTTCGTTCAGCAGAAAGCATTTTGCTTGAACCGATTTACGAATTCACATTGGAGGTCCCAACTGAAAATATCGGCAGAGCAATGACGGATATTCAACGGATGTATGGCAGCTTTAACGCCCCTGAAAATATTGGCGAGTTTTCTGTTATAAGCGGCACTGCTCCCGTTTCAACTATGTATGATTATTCAAGAGATGTTATGCAGTATACGCATGGCAAGGGCAAACTTATCTGCAGTTTAAAAGGCTATGAGCCATGCCACAATGCAGAAGAGGTTATACGGAATATCGGTTACGATTGCGACGGAGATATTGACAATCCCTGCGATTCCGTGTTCTGTTCCCATGGAGCCGGCTACAATGTAAAATGGAATGAGGTTAAAAGCCATATGCACCTGCCAAGTGCATTATCTGCACCCAAAAGTGAATATACAGATAACAGCAGCAGGATAACCATTTCAGATTATAAGAACGGTAACCTTTTTGCTCTGGATAAAGAGCTTATGCAGATTTTTGAACAGACCTACGGACCCGTAAAAAATCGTTCTGGAAATCCGAATCAAAACCATTTCACTTTTACGGAAAGTACGGAAAAGAAAAAATACAAGGGCAGAAAAACTCCGAATTATGACGGAAAGGAATATCTGCTTGTTGACGGTTATAATGTTATTTTTTCGTGGAACAATCTAAAAAATATTACTACAGATGATCTGGACGCTGCAAGAAATACACTTATAAATATTCTTTGCAATTATCAGGGCTACAAAAAATGCGAGGTAATTCTTGTTTTTGATGCTTACAAGGTTCGGGGCAGCAGAGAAATTGAAAAAGTAAATAACATTAATATTGTTTATACAAAAGAAGCTGAAACTGCTGATTTGTATATTGAAAAGGTATCACATGAGCTTGCAAAAAAACACAGAGTAAGAGTTGTAACCTCCGATGCGCTTGAACAGCTTATCATTCTCGGAAATGGTGCACTGCGTGTTTCCTCAAGGGAATTTCTGTCAGAAATTGAACAGGCAGAAGAAGATATAAGAGAAATCATTTCTCAACAGTATTAAAAAAACATGTTTAAAAAGGTGAAGCGTATGCTATTAAAAGAATATTTAAAAAATCCTTGCGGCACTTTATCCATCCCTTACTGGAAAAACCAAAGCATAAAAATACCTGCAAATATGAAAATAGTTCATCAAAATAGTTTTAATGACAGCTATCTTAATGACTATTCCGATGAAAAGTATTTCCGACTTATTCATAATTTAAATAATATTGAAAAAATTCCAGTAGACGGATTTTCGGTCAAAACAGCAGAAACATCTGATATTGCTTCAATAGTTCAAATCATTAATAAATCATATAACGATTTGTCTGTAAGTTTTGACCAAATTCTATCGTTCACAAAAACAAAAGTTTATAGCAAAGATTTATGGGTCTTAGTAATTGACGATAAAGCAAATAGTATTATAGGTTGTGGAATTGCTGATTTTGACGAAGAGGCAAAAGAAGGCATATTAGAATGGATACAGGTTTTACCCAAATACAGAGGTAAAAACATAGGAAAAATGATTGTAAATGAATTACTCAGCAGAATGGTTGAAGCAGATTTTGCAACTGTCTCCGGAAAAACCGATAATAAAACAAATCCTGAGAGATTATATCGTTCATGCGGCTTTGCAGGTC
>JAIDJS010000226.1:0-1802 GCA_029052085.1 Eubacterium sp. | reverse complement strand
CATGATATCTGGCATATTTTAACAAAAAAATATTAGTATTATAATAAAAACACCCACTGAAATTCAGTAGGTGTTTTTTGTTTTTTATTTAAGTTTAAAATCAGAAATGGATTTTCCGCTTTCAGTTATAAGAAATATTGCCTGCAATACAAGAATAATTACAGCCGCAATCCTGACAGCAGTAATGATTGCATACAAACTGTCTACAAACTTTTTAAATGCTCCGAATATTTTGATATTGTTCCTCAAATCCATCATTACACCTCCAGAAGCACTGCATGGGCAATAGAAGGAATCGTATTTCCCTGCTTGCTTGAGGTTGGAGACATTAATGCTCCTGTTGCTACGAAAAGCACTTTTTTCAGTTTGTTGCTTCTCATTCTCTTCATTATATGAGAGCAAAGCACGGATCCTGAGCATCCACAGCCGGAACCACCACTGTTTACATCCTGCTCCTCAAGATCATAAATAAGCAGACCGCAATCCTTATGATACTTTTTCATATCTATGCTGTGCTCTCTTATCATAAGCTCATAAAGCAGTTCCGAACCTGTTAATCCCAAATCTCCCGTTAAAATCATATCGTAATCTGACGGCTTTGTGTTTGTATCTCTCAAAAATTCATATATGGTCTTTTCAGCAGCCGGTGCCATTGTCAAGGGTAGACTATAAAAAATATTACTTTTCTTGACATATGAATATTTCAGGCACATAATATATGCAAAAAGCATATATTATGTGCTACATTAGAATATATATGCTTTTAGTATATGCAAAGTTAATATATACACTTTTATAATTTGTTTGTATAATCTTATTAGAAAATCAAAAAAGGTGGTATGCAACATGTTTAAAGTTGAAAAAAGCAATAAAAAAATAGGCAGATATCTTTCAAACCTTATTGAACAAAAGTATAAATCAAAAAGAGAATTTTGCCGAGCATACATCCGTGCTGCAGGTGAAGAACCAAACAATGAAACCATAAACAATATGGCAAATCGTTTGTCGCAGATAATCAAGGGCAAAAAGGCGATTCAAACCTATGATTTGCCTTATTTCACTGAATTGCTTGGTGTTTCCTACGAGCAAATTTTAAGTGCAGGTGAATACAGTGCTCCAATCTCCACCAGAGTAACAAACTATTCTATTGCTTGTTCAAAAAAACCTGCTGAATGGGATAAATACATCAATCGCCCAGACAAACTCATTCTTAATTGTGACGAGTATTGCAAAACTGTACTTGACTACGCTCTTGAATTTGGTAATTATGAGTTTATAAAATATTTAATGGATAATGAGTACATTTGGTTTGACAGCAGAAAAGACAATGACTATGTACAAACTTTTGGTGCAGGAACCTCTATTGAACGTAGAAAAATAGGATATATTGATAGTGGATTAAACTGCAAACTGATGGAAGAAGACGAACTGAGAATAAATCTTATTTCTCTTGCCGCTGATAATAATGATATTGAAATGCTCAACAATCTTCGTGCAAGAGAAACGCCACAGCTTTACTATAAAGCACATTATCTTTCAGGAATTCATCCTGATTTCGATAGCTGCTATAATGAAAGAATGGTTAAACATATTGCATCTTCAAGCGAGAAAATACTTGATTACTTTACCGATTCGTTTGAAGTTCGAGATTATGTCAAATATAAGGATGGCTCCAATCGAGTACACACTTTTATGTTCCCATACATATCAAAACTACTTGATATGCTGATAAAAAACAAATCTCCATTTGCAGAAACTGCATTAAAAAAAGCGTTAAAATATAATAAGCAGACATATCATAC
>JAIDJS010000225.1 GCA_029052085.1 Eubacterium sp. | reverse complement strand
TTATCATATATATCATTCTGAGGAAAGCAATGAATATTATAAAGCCACAAAATCACAGCATTGAAACATTAGATATCGGTAATTTCAGTATTCTTAAAGACGACGAAAAGCTGTCTTACATTCATTTTGAAAACGATAAATGTGACAGCACAAGGTTCTTTGAAATTGAGTTTGAATATTGCAGATTCGTCAATATGTGCCTGCAAAGCGGAAAAGCAGAAAGAATTACATTTAAGGATACTATTTTTGAAAAATGCAATTTTTCAAACACTGAATTTCTTGAATGTACTTTTATAAGATGCGAATTTAAAAACTGCAAAATTTTCGGCTGCAATTTTTCGGAAAACAGATTGCATAATGTCAGCTTTACCAATACAAATGCCGGCTATATCAGCTTTTCCATGGCTAGTATTGAAAATGTTTTATTCAGGGAAACGATGCTGAACAACAGCTATTTCAAAGAAACAAAAATCAAAAATCTGTATTTTGACAATGCCGATTTAACACAGGCAAAATTTTTAAAAACAAGCCTGAAGGACATTGATTTGTCAACCAGTAAAATAGAAGGCATTGCCATTACAACAGAAGATATAAGAGGTGCGGTAATAGACCGATTTCAGGCTTCGGACTTATTATATCTGATAGATGTAAAAATCAAATAAAGAGGTATTTAAAATGCAATTTGGATTTTCTTATATAGGCTTACTATTCCTTTTAATGCTTTTTGTTCCCAATTTATTCTGGACAAAGAACAAGCCAAAGGACTATGAAAAATATGTAAAAAACGAAAACCGAATACTTAAAATATTTGAAAACATCGGGCAGATTCTTGTTACCGTCATCGTTTTGATTTTCAAGGATTTCAATATCAGAACAGATTCACTTTGGAGCATTTGGTTAATACTTTCAGCAATGTTTATGCTGCTTTATGAACTGTATTGGATAAGATATTTCAAAAGTGAAAAAACAATGCGTGACTTTTACAGCAGTGTTATTGGCATTCCCGTTGCAGGCGCAACGTTGCCCGTTATTGCATTTTTGCTTTTAGGTATTTACGGAAAAAACATAGCCTTGGTTCTTGCAGTCATCATACTGGGTATCGGGCATATCGGAATACATATTAACCATAAAAGAGAGGTTACGGAGTTAGATTGAATGGCAAAGCAAAAGAAAAAAAGAAAAAGACCACATATTAGAATAACTAAAAAAAGCAAAAGAATATTTTCATTGATAGCTTCATTGATTACTATACCAAGTATTGTAATTATATACACCTCAAACAACCTTTTTTACAACTTGATTAAATTATTGTTCAACAAGGACGCATTATATTGCGAATATGCTCTTAATGGTTTTACAGTACTTTTATTCATTCTTTTATTTATCGGAAGTTTATTTGGAATTTTTTGGTATGAAAATGCAACATCATTAAAAATAGAATTTAAAGAATACTTTAGCGGTAAGATTGACAATGCTAAAAAGCAGATAAAACGAACGATAATATCATTTATCGTATTATGCGTTCTTTTCTTAACCTTTTTATGCTTCCAAATACCATCAAGAGTTGTTGCAACTACAGATTGTATTACTGAATATCATTTAATCAGTAAAGATACAACAATTAATTATAATGATATTAAAAGTGCAAAAGTTGAATACAGAAAAAGACACATACCCATAGGCAGAGCCGGAATAACAAAAATCAGATATAATATCGTTATCACAATTAATACAGCAAATTCAGAATTAGAATTCGATGAAGATTGCTTTAACAATAATTATAAGAATATTATCTCATTTTTGAATTGTATTGACAGCAGTAAGATTACAACAGATAAAGCAAACACCGAAGAATATTTGACTAAGCCATCGGAATATAAAGATGCTTTTAAAGAAATTTTTGAATTGGATTAATATATAATGA
>JAIDJS010000224.1 GCA_029052085.1 Eubacterium sp. | reverse complement strand
TTATTATATATGTTTGTTATTACTTTTTAATGGAAAGGATTAATGAATGAATATTATAGTAAGACAATATAAAGAAGCGGATTTATCGGAAATGATAAAAATATGGAACGAGGTTGTTGAAGAGGGAATTGCTTTTCCTCAGGAAGAAATTTTAAACGATGAAAGCGGGCCGGCATTTTTTGCTGCTCAAACCTATTGTGCTGTTGCCGTTGATTCGGAAAATGGAAACATTTATGGTCTGTATATCCTGCATCCTAATAATGTGGGCAGATGCGGTCATATCTGCAATGCAAGCTATGCCGTAAAATCGGAGAGCAGGGGATTGCATATCGGTGAAAAGCTGGTTTTGGATTGTCTGCTTCAGGGAAAAAAGCACGGCTTTGGTGTTCTTCAGTTCAATGCCGTAGTTTCAACGAATATCCATGCAAGGCATCTTTATGAAAGACTTGGCTTTGTTCAGCTCGGAACAATTCCGAAAGGCTTTCGTATGAAAGATGGGCATTATGAGGATATCTGCCCGTATTATCATGAATTATAATTAAAACGAAACAGTATCTGGGTTCTGGGTTGTTTATATAAAATTTTTTGCAGAAAGAATTGTAATAAAAAGTACAGACAGCAATTGACAAAAAGATATATTTTGCTCCCTTTAAGATGTATTTAAATTATTTAACTCATAGTTCTTTTAATTTACTTACATCATTTCCTAAAATAATTTCCAAATTATTGATAATCTTATCAATATCCCAATTCCACCATTTAATTTTCAATAAAGCATTAATATCTTCATCTGAAAATCTTTTTCTGATTTCTTTAATCGGATTTCCTGCAACAACAGTATAAGGCAATACATTTTTTGCCACAACTGAATTTGCTCCGATAACTGCTCCGTTTCCTATATGGACACCCGGCATTATAGTAACATTCTGTCCTATCCATACATCGTTTTCGATAATTGTATCCCCTTTATTGGGCAGTTCGGATAAATGTTTCGTATTTACACCGCGTTCCTCTTGCATGATTGCAGTAAACGGGTATGTTGTAATTGCATTGAGGTTGTGATTCGCAGCATTCATTATAAATTTAACATTTTCTCCAATAGAACAAAACTTTCCGATTACTAGCTTATCTCCAAATTCGTCATAATGATATAAAACACAGTTTTTTTCAAAATCTTCTGCGTTTTTTTCGCAATTATAGTATGTATAATCTCCAACTACGATATTTGGATTTTTTATTGCATTATTTATATAACAAATATTTTTTAAATTTTTATTTGGATAAAGTTTGTTTGCATCCATTTGAAATACTTCCTCTGTCAATTATGAATTTATACAGAAAAGTAAAAAAGACACCATTAGGTGTCTTTTCCTTTTGGCGGAGAGGATGGGATTCGAACCCATGTGGCTTTTGGCCAAACGGTTTTCAAGACCGCCTCGTTATGACCGCTTCGATACCTCTCCGTATCTGCTCGAATATATTATCATAAGAATATTCTGTTGTCAAGACTTTTTTGTAAAAAATCGGCTATGCTTTGCACAGCCGATTTCATTAAATGTAATTAGTTTTCCTCGCTCATTTTAGCAAAGCATTCACTGCAGTATACTGGTCTGTCTTCCTTTGGCTGGAACGGAACCTTACAAGCAGCTCCGCAGCTTGCACAGATCGCATCATGCATTTCTCTTGGACCTCTTGCTGCTGCTTTTCTTGCATTTCTGCAATCCTTACATCTCTGAGGCTCGTTAACAAAGCCTTTTTCAGCGTAGAATTCCTGTTCGCCTGCTGTGAAAACAAATTCATTTCCGCAATCCTTGCAAACTAAAGTTTTATCTTCGTACATTCCTTTTACCTCTCTTTCGTAATAATTTGTTGCAGTTAATGTCCGTAGACAATCAGAAGGAAACTACTTTCAGTTTCTTTCTAATGCGTTGTAAAGCGTTATCTATCGCTTTAGGCTTTTTGCCAAGCTTGTCTGCGATTTCGGTGTAACTGCAACCAATCATATGTAATCTCAAAACGATATTTTCAAATTCAGAGAGTTCATTTTGAAGTTGATTTGTTAACAAGGATACGCTTTCCTTAGCAAGGAAAGAATCTTCGGCACTGAGCGCTGTGTTATTATTAACAGTAACCTCTTCAAGTGAAACAAGAATTCCCTGAGGAATATCTTTTCGCCTGCTGACCTTGCGTAATGCCGTTTGTAGAGAATTATTGATGCAGGTGTAGCAATAGGTACTAAATGCTGTGCCTTTGCTGCAATCAAAAGATTTAATGGCAGCAAGCAAACCAATCATACCCTCCTGTATAAGATCTTCTCTTTCAATAGGGGAATCGGAATATTTAGATGCCAATGCTTCAACTGCTGTCCTGTATCTTGTGATAATGAAAGTTATGGATTCATTATCTCCTTCTTTGCATAGTGAAAGAATTTCAGCTTCATTTAATTCGTTTAACGCCTTCATATATTCCACCTATTACACTATACATCATTATGTCTAAAATTGTCAAGAAAAATTTACAAAATTTATTTCTTGTAAAAATGCTCTTTTAAATATGGAAAAATTATAGTCAGACATTGAATCTGAATTCTACAATATCTCCGTCCTTCATAACGTATTCCTTGCCCTCGCTCTTAACAAGACCCTTTTCCTTGCATGCACTCAGGCTGCCGTTTTCCATTAAATCATCAAAGGCAACAACCTCGGCTCTGATAAAGCCTCTTTCAAAATCCGTGTGGATTTTTCCGGCTGCCTGAGGAGCCTTTGTGCCTTCGTTAATAGTCCATGCGCGAACCTCTTTTTTTCCTGCTGTAAGGAATGAAATAAGACCAAGCAGGTGATAGCTTTTTTTGATGAGTCTGTCAAGTCCGCTTTTTTCAAGTCCCATATCGGCAAGGAAAATTTCCTTTTCCTCTTCCTCAAGTGTTGCAA
>JAIDJS010000223.1 GCA_029052085.1 Eubacterium sp. | reverse complement strand
CTAATATAATAAAGTTATCTAAATTATACTATGAAACTACGGAGGAATATATGAATGAGATTAATTGCTGTTTCTGATATTCATGGGCGAAAAGGCAATCTTTTTGAAATTGTTGACAGACACATTAAAGAAGCGGATTACTTTCTTTGCCTTGGGGACTGCAACAGCGGCGATGATTTTGATGATATTAATATTTATTTCGGCAAAAGATTTCATTTGATTACCGTCAGCGGAAATACAGATTACTATTCAAGCGAACCGGCTACAAGAGAATTTACACTTGCAGGCAAAAAAATAATGCTTTGCCACGGACATACATTTAATGTTAAGACAACTTATATTACCTTAGCACATGAAGCAAAAAACAGAGGTGTTGACATTGCACTTTTCGGACACACGCATGAGCCTTATATAAATAAAGAAAACGGAATTTATTTGATGAACCCGGGATCTGCTGCAAACGGCAGCTATGGAATAATAGATATAAATGATAAGGAAATCATCTGCGAAAATGTCAAAATATAAGGAGAAGAGCTATGATACTTGAAACATCAGAAGTAAAGCTTTATTATGAAAAATACGGAAAAGGGCAGCCTCTTATTATGCTTCACGGCAGCGGAGAGGACTGCACAATATTTCACAAGGCGATTTCTGTTTTAAAAAATCATTTTACAGTTTATGCCATAGATACAAGAAATCACGGCAAAAGTTCTAAGGTTTCCGAACTTCACTATGATGATATGGCAAATGATGTCTATGAATTTATTACAAAACTTAACATTGAAAAGCCCATTGTCTACGGCTTCAGTGACGGGGGCATCATTGCTCTTATTCTTGCACTGAAACATCAGGAACTGCTTTCAAGAATTATAATCAGCGGAGTAAATACACAGCCAAGCGGACTTTTAGGCTGGCAGACAGCAATGTACAGATTTGCTTATTTCTTTTCAAGAGCAAAACGAATAAAGGTTATTCTGACAGAACCGAATATTTCAAACGAGGAGTTAAAAACAATCAGAATCCCTGTTGATATGACGGGCGGAAGCAACGATATGATAAAGCAATCACATTTTAAGGAAATTGCAGAGCATATACCAAACAGCACTTTAACCATTTTCAAAAATGAACTTCACGGCACATATATTGTTAACAGCACCAAAATTGCAGATTATATTTTAAAGGTATGCAGTAAATAAACCTGTTTATTAAAAACAATCACGCATCTAACACATAGTTTTTGCATACAAAAATCCCCTATGATTTCTCATAGGGGATTTTTTTTATTCAAACGTAAATTTACCGTCTTTGAAATCAACAGTACATTTACTGTTTGCAGTTATTTTTTCTTCAAGAATAAGTTCTGAAAGCGGATCTTCTATTTTCTGCTGAATGGCACGGCGTAAAGGTCTTGCCCCGTACACCTTATCAAAGCCTGCTTCAGCAAGAGCAGATACAGCTTCTTCTGTAAATGCAACATCAATTTCCAGCTCATTCAGACGCTTTTCAAGGGATTTCAGCATTCGCCTTGCAATTTCCTTGATATCATCCTTTTCAAGCTGATTAAATACGATAATTTCATCAATTCTGTTCAGAAATTCAGGCTTAAAGGTTTTCTTTAAATCCTCCATTACAAGCGTTTCAATATCCAGCTTTCCGCCATCGCTGCCGCCAAAGCCCAGGGCGGTTTTATTATCTGTTATTTTTGAAGCACCGACATTTGAGGTCATGATAATAATTGAATTCTTGAAAGAAACCTTTCTTCCCTGTGAATCCGTCAATACGCCATCCTCCAGAATCTGAAGAAGCATATTGAACACATCGGGATGCGCCTTTTCAATTTCATCAAAAAGAACAACCGAATACGGCTTTCTTCTGATTTTTTCAGTAAGCTGTCCGCCCTCATCAAAACCGACATATCCGGGAGGCGCACCGATAAGCTTTGATACCGTATGCTTTTCCATGTATTCGCTCATATCAAGCTTCAGGATTGCATCCTCATTACCGAACATTGCCTCAGCCAGTGTTTTGCAAAGCTCTGTTTTACCAACACCGGTAGGGCCAAGAAAAATAAATGAGCCTAAAGGTCTGCTTGGATTTTTAAGCCCTACCCTGCCGCGGCGGATTGCTTTTGCAATAGAAGAAACTGCCTTATCCTGTCCGACAATTCTTTCGTGCATAATCTGCTCCATATTCAGCAGCTTTTCGCTTTCCTCTTTGGTAAGCTGATTAACAGGTATTCCGGACCATGAAGAAACAACCGAAGCAATATCCTCCGTTGATATTTCCTTAACACCATGAGAAGAGCTGTTTTTCCATTTTTCCTTTTCCTCATCCAGAAGTGTCTGCAGCTCTTTTTCCTTATCACGGATTTTAGCTGCATTTTCAAAATCCTGACTCCTTACGGCAGAAGCTTTTTCTTCCTGCAATCTCTTTATCTCATTTTCCATTTCTTTGAGGTTCGGAGGAGCTGTAAAGGCTTTCAACCTTACACGTGATGCAGCCTCATCAATAAGGTCTATCGCCTTATCGGGCAGAAATCTGTCTGCAATATATCTTGAACTCATTTTAACTGCAGTTTCTATTACATCATCGGTTATTTTAACCTTATGATGTGCTTCATATTTATCGCGAAGCCCTTTCAGTATTTCAACTGTTTCTTCTTCGGTAGGCTCACCCACCATAACGCTTTGAAAACGACGTTCAAGAGCCGCATCCTTTTCAATATTTTTTCTGTATTCATCAATTGTTGTTGCGCCGATAACCTGAATTTCGCCCCTTGCAAGGGAAGGCTTCAAAATATTTGCCGCATCAACAGCACCCTCGGCAGAGCCGGCACCCATAATGGTATGAACCTCATCAATAAACAAAATAACATCCTTGGATTTTTTTACCTCGTCCATTGCCTTTTTAATACGCTCTTCAAAATCGCCGCGATACTTAGTACCGGCAACCATTGAGGTCAAATCAAGAGCAACAATCTTTTTTCCGGCAAGAAGCTCCGGCACCTCATCCTTAATAATTTTCAGAGCCAAGCCCTCTGCAATAGCTGTTTTACCAACGCCGGGTTCTCCGATAAGGCATGGATTATTTTTTGTTCGCCTTGAAAGGATCTGAATAACCCGTTCAATTTCCTTATCCCTGCCGATAACAGGGTCTATCTGTCCCGCTCCAGCTGCTTCGGTTAAATCCTTTCCGAATTCATCAAGAGTGGGCGTTGAGCTTTTTCCTCTTTTTGTGTTTTTGCTGCCGGTATTTTTAAAGCTATCTTCGCTTTTTCCAAGAGAAGAGCAAACCTCCTCAAGAAGAGAATGCTCATCAACACCGCTTGCATTGAGGAAATCAACTGCATAGGAATCACTTTCACGAAGAAGTGCAAGCAATATATGCTCCGTACCAACAAAGGAATTAAGCATACCCCTTGCTATCTGAAAGCTGACCTCTATAATACGTTTGCTTCTGGGCGTAAAGTCATCAGGTGAAAGGCGCGTTGGTGTACCGAAACCAATGTTTTCCTTTATCATACCTTCAATCTTTTCAAGGGAAACACCCTTTTCTTCAAGCATAATGGCACCAACGCCTGTTCCCTCTTTTAAAAGTCCTACAAGAATATGCTCCGAGCCTACATATGTGTGACCGAAATTTTCTGCCGCTTTAATTGCAAGATTCAAAACATCATTTGCCTTTTGCGTAAAGCTGTTAAATCTATACATCATTTATTCCTCCTAACTGTATGTAACAAGAGGAATGACATCCTCTTACTTTAATTTTTTTCTTATAATCTCTGCTCTGATTTTTGAAGACATATCGGGATCCGCTTCGCTTTCATTATCTGCAAGCACCGTTCCGTCTGCAAGATTATGGATAAGATAATCTACATCAAACATATTTTCATCAAAGAACCCAAGTGAGATACCAAGACGAACATCAGAAACAAGCTCTATAAATTCACTGAAATTCAAACGTCTTGCCATTTTTAGTGTACCCATACTTCTGTATAATTTATCCTCCCAGACCTCACTGTTTTTCATAACATCACGAAGATTTCGTTCCTGCCTGATAATCTGAGCCGCAACAGCATTGATATTATCAATAGCTGCCTTTTCGGTTATACCCATGGATATCTGGTTTGAAAGAAGATAAAACGAACCCTTTTCACTGTATAACGAACGAAGAGAAAGCCCCAGCTTGCCAACCATAGATACAAGTCTGGATATTCCGCCGTTTGATTTAATGGCAGGTAAATGGAGAGCAACGGATACCTTAAGTCCTGTTCCGAGATTTATAGGGCTTGCCGTTAAAAATCCCAATCTTTCATCAAAGGCAATCGGAAGATTACTGATAAAAACATGATCAATTCGATCTGCGCATTTGTATGCTTCTTCCGTTGCAAGTCCGCCTGCAAAGGCTGTTATTCTGATATGATCCTCTTCGCAAAGCATAACGGAAACCGCCTCATCAGAGGAAAGAAGAAATGTACCCTTTTCTTTGGCAAATTCCGGACTGATAAGCTGCTTTTCTGCATAGGATACAGCCTTAACTGCGGATTCGGAAGACAAATCAACAATATTAAAATCGCCTGCAATATCTGAATTTTTAACACTTGCGTAAAGCTTTTTAACTGTATTCCTCTTGATTTCTCTGCTCATTCTGCTTTTAAACGGAGTATCACTGAGATTTCTTGCAAGCCTTACCTTTGAAAATAAAACAACATCGTTGTCTGCTCCGCCGCCGTTATACCATTTAGCCATTTTCTTATCCCTCCTGATTTAACTCTTTAATCTGATCACGAAGCTCGGCGGCATCCTCAAAACGCTGATCTTTAATAGCCTGCTTCAGTTTTTCTTTAAGCTGCTCCACTGTATTTTCAGATGTTTCAGCCTTCTCGTTTTCATCAACCGTATAAGTAACGTTTTTGCCTACATGTTTTGTTTTACCGTGAATTTTAATAATGGAGGGCTCCAGCTTATCTTCAAATTTTTCATAGCAATGTGCACACCCAACAGCACCGCTTTTAACAATATCATTAAAAGAAGAACCGCAGCATTCGCATCTTTCAACACCTGAAAGCACATTCATTGCAGGAATTCCGGCACCGAGAAGATTGCCGAAGAAGGTATCTGCAAAGAAGTTTTCAGGGGAGAATTCCTCTGCTACGCCAAGCTCTGCTGCACATTCGCTGCAAAGATGCATTTCTGTTTTATTTCCGTTTATATTCTTTTTAATGTGGGTTGTAGCTTCCCTTTCATTACAATGTTCGCATCTCATTTTCTACTGCACCTTTCTGGCTGCAATTAATCATTATAAAATCACAAATTACCTTGTTGCAGCCAGACAAGGTGTGATTTCAATTTATACCTCTTGAAACTGTTACACACTAATCAATATATGCAAGAAGCATTTGTTTAAACTGCTTTGCTCTTATAGAATTTCTTATCTCGGCAGGTAAACCTCTAAGATTACTGTCTGCCGTTGCAGCCGCAAGCAGCTTTGCTGTTTTATCGTCAATAAGATTCTGATAATTCAGATTATAGATATTGGCTTTGGCGGAGCGTTCATCAATGGACTCGCCCACACTGTTTATCAGTGCAACAATGGCAGAATTTTTATTATCCGCTCTTGTAATATAAATACATCCGCCGCCGCCGCGCCTGCTTTCGATTCTGTATCCCTGCTCAGGAGTAAATCGGGAAGTAATAACATAATTTATCTGGCTTGGAACACAGCCAAGCTGAGATGCCAGATCATTTCTCTGTATCTGAATCGTGCTGTTATCTTCATCAAACATATCAAGAATCATATCGGCAATCATATCTGTCATTCTCACTTTTTCCTGTCACTGCCTTTCATTTATAGTAAGCCTTTTTGTTTTGTCAAAGTTCTGTATAATTGTTTTTGACTTTGACTTTCTTTGACTTTCTATAGTGATAATATCACAAAGGTCAAACAAAGTCAATAACTTTTTCAAAAAAAATACACCCGAGCATTTCTGCCCGAGTGTATCCTTTTGGTCAGTTAATTAGCAACCGCAGCCACAGTCGTTATTACCGCAACCGCAACCATTGTTGAAACCACCGCAGAGGAGAAGGATTATGATGAGAATGATAATCCAAGAAGAACCGCCGCAACCGTTATTGCATCCGCAACCCATAGCCGTACCCCCTTTCGCTTTTCTAACTCATACTATGAAAAACAAAAGGAAGTGTTACAACAATGCAAAAAACATTTTGGTTACACCTCATCCACCGCAGGCGGTCCCCCTTCTCCTCAAGGAGAAGGCTGTTATTAGAATTTAGCAAGCAACCCTTTCTCTCAAGGAGAAGCTTTTTTAGGGGAATTATAATTAAATGACTGTTCCTCCGTTTACGGACAGATTCTGCCCTGTTATATAGCTGTTTTCCGCAAGAAAAAGAATTGCCGAAGCAACTTCATCAGACGAACCGAGGCGTTCAAGAGGCACTTCCTCAGCAAGCTCTTCTTTGCTAAACGTTTGATTCATTCTTGTATCAATGATACCGGGAGAAACACAATTTACTGTTATACCACTTGGTGCAAGCTCCTTGGCAAGTGCCTTGGTTAAACCGATAACGCCCGCCTTGCTCATTGAATACAGCGTTTCGCAGGAAGCTCCCACCTCGCCCCACATAGAAGAAACATTAACAATTGCACCGCAATGCGTTTTTATCATCTGCATTGCTGCACGCCTGCTGCAAAAATAAACAGCG
>JAIDJS010000222.1 GCA_029052085.1 Eubacterium sp. | reverse complement strand
TTACAGGCCAGGCAGGTGCAATCCGTCACGGTATCGCAAGAGCGCTTCTTCAGTATGACGAGTCACTTCGTCCTGCTCTTAAAAAGGCCGGATTCCTTACTCGTGACCCACGTATGAAGGAAAGAAAGAAATATGGTCTCAAGGCAGCTCGCCGTGCACCACAGTTCTCAAAGAGATAATTTATTTATCACAAAAGCACTTCTTTATGGAGTGCTTTATTTTTTAGTGTAATGGTATATTCAATATAGAAATAACGGAGGGAATGCCCCTCCGTTTTATGATTTATTTGGGAATTTTAAGACAACGGATTGCATTCAGAATAGCAAGCACCATCACGCCGACATCGGCAATAATTGCAATCCACATATTTGCAATGCCGAATGCACCAAGCAGAAGCGCCGCAAACTTAACGGCAAGCGAAAAAACGATATTCTGATAAACAATTCTTAAGCATTTTCCTGAAATCTTAATACCAAGCGAAATCTTCATCGGGTCATCATCCATCAAAACAACATCTGCCGCTTCAATCGCTGCATCCGAACCCATTGCGCCCATCGCTATTCCGATATCAGCCCTGCTCAGAACAGGTGCATCATTAATGCCATCGCCGACAAATGCAAGCTTTGATTTTTCGCTTTTTTCAGCCAGCAGGTTTTCAACCGCCGAAACCTTATCGGCAGGCAGAAGCTCACTGTGCACCTCATCGATTCCAATATCGGCCGCAACCTGTTCCGCAACACTTTTGGCATCGCCTGTAAGCATAACCGTTTTATCAATGCCTGCTTTTTTTAGAGCGGCAACCGCTTTTTTTGCATTCGGCTTTTCAATATCGGAAATCACAATATGCCCTGCATATTCGCCGTTCAACGCAATATGGATAATGGTTCCCACACTATGGCAGGATGTACACGCTATACCAAGCCTTTTCATCAGCTTTTCGTTGCCTGCTGCAACGTTTATATCATCCACCTCAGCAACAATACCATGGCCGCTGATTTCCTCAATATTTTTTACTCTGCTTCTGTCTATTTCTTTTCCGTAAGCACTCTGCAGGCTTTTGCTTATCGGATGAGAGGACGCACATTCGGCAAGAGCTGCATATTCAATCAGCTTTTCCCTATCAATCGCATTATGATGAACCGCCTGAACCTCAAAAACACCCTGCGTTAACGTACCGGTTTTATCAAATACAACAATCTTCGTTTTGGAAAGTGTTTCAAGATAGTTTGAGCCTTTGATAAGTATACCCGCCTTGCCTGCTCCGCCTATGCCTGCAAAAAAGCTTAGCGGAATGCTGACAACAAGCGCACACGGACAGCTTATAACAAGGAAAACCAAAGCACGGTAAATCCATTCCTGCCACTCTGCCGTATTACCGCCGATCAGTCGGATTACAGGCGGAAGAACGGCCAGCAGAAGCGCCGAAATACAAACAAATGGCGTGTATACTTTTGCAAATTTTGAAATGAAATTTTCCGATTTTGACTTGCGCGAGCCACTTTCCTCCACCAGCTTAAGAATTTTTGAAACAGTAGATTCTCCGAATTCCTTCGTTGTTCTGATTTTCAGCACACCGCTTATATTTATACAACCGCTGATAACCTCGCTGCCCTCGGCAATCTCCCTTGGCAGGCTCTCCCCCGTTAGCGCACTTGTATTGATTGATGACGAGCCGCTTACAACAATACCATCAAGCGGAATTTTTTCACCGGGCTGAACAACAATCATACTGCCTGCTGAAATTTCGGATGGGTCAACTTTTTTTAATGACCCGTTTTCCTCAATATTTGCATAATCGGGGCGGATATCCATTAAAGCGCTGATATTTTTTCTGCTTTTGCCAACAGCAATGCCCTGAAACAGCTCACCAATCTGATAAAACAGCATAACGGCAACCGCTTCGTTATAATCGCCCTTTTGTTCATAAATTCCAAGCGCAATTGCACCGATTGTTGCAATTGCCATTAAAAAGTTTTCATCAAAAATTCTGCCGTTCAGTATTCCCCTGAATGCCTTTTTCAGAATATCATAACCAATAATAAGATAGGAAGCAAGACAAAGCCCCATTTTAATCCACATAAGAACACCGTCAGGAGAAATAATATTCGCTGTAATCAAAATTACGGCTGAAATAATTATCCGCCACAGCATTTTCTTTTGCTTTTTATTCATAATGATACTCCTTAAAATTCAATTTCACAATCAGGCTCTACCTTTTTGCAGGCTTTCAAAACGGCTTTCATTGTTTTCTTTTCGTTTGCGCCCTCTTCAAATTCAACACTCATTTTCTGCATCATAAAATTAACGGCAGCAGACAGCACACCGTTTGTTTTATTTGCAGCTTCTTCCATAAGATTTGCACAGTTCGCACAATCCACTTCAATATTATACGTTTTTTTCATAATAAACACCTCATTAAAAAATTTTATATTGTTAAACAATTAAGCACTTGTTTAATCGTTCTGTTCGCAGTATAATCATAAAAGAGATAGAAAGCAACGGATTTAAGCAGATTTCTTCCGTTCGGATTAAATCTGTTTCCAAAAGGAATAAAAGGAGAGCATATATGGAGTTTACCTCACTGCCGCACAATCACGGCACAAACGACTGCCATGAATTTCTGCGAAAAGAGCTTAATAAACAGGACCGATTTACGATTGCTGCCGAAATCGCAAAACAGCTTGGCGATTCGGCAAGAATACGTATCTTCTGGATATTATGCCATTATGAAGAATGTGTTATTAATATTTCCGCGCTTATGGAAATGAGCAGCCCTGCCGTTTCACATCATTTGCGCATTCTCAAGGACAATGGTCTTATTGAAAGCCGAAGAGAAGGAAAAGAGGTTTATTATAAAGCAAAGGATACCGAAATATGCAGGCTTCTTCATCAGATGATTGAGGAGGTTATGGAGATTGCATGCCCTGAAAGAAGCAGCGAAAACAGCTCCTCCCCTGCCGAAACAGCAAAAAAGGTGCATCATTATCTTCTTGAGCATATTAGCGAAAGGATAACAATTGAAGAGCTTTCGGCAAAATTTTTAATGAATCCGACAACACTTAAACAGGCATTCAAAAAAGCTTACGGAGCATCCATTGCAGCGCATATAAATGAGCACAGAATGAAATATGCTGCCAAAATGCTTTCCGAAACAGATAAAAATATAGCAGAGGTTGCCAAGGCAGTCGGCTATGAAAGCCAAAGCAAATTTACGGCTGCTTTTCAGAAATATTATAATACCTCGCCGTTAAAATATAAAAAACAACAGTGATTTGCAAAAAATGCTTGCATTTTATAAAGCAATATGTTATAGTATTTGAGCATTAAGGCATTAATAATTTGCGCCGGTAGCTCAGCTGGATAGAGTGTTTGGCTACGAACCAAAAGGTCGGGGGTTCGAATCCCTTCCGGCGTACCAAATAGAAGATATAGACTTTTGTTTATATCTTCTATTTTTTTATTTATAGGGAGGGATGAGAAACGAACTCCAAATTTTAAGCATAATATATGCGTAAAAATTTGGGAGAAAGGTACAGTGTACCTTTCGATAGCTGAGAGGAGAATCCCTTCCGGCGTACCAAATAAGGGATATGGACATTACGTTCATATCCCTTATTTATTATGTTAATTACGGGGATTTGAATACATGACTCTGAAAATTGGGGCGCAGACCATAGAAGTTATTCAATAAAAAGGCAAAAAGAAAATCCCTCTTTTAGAGGGATTTTCATTAAAACTGATATACTTTTGTAAAGTTATCTCTTGTTTGGGTTGAAAAAGCATTTTTCTTTGCATAATGCGTACAGGTCACTCTGTACTGATAACCTCTTGGAACAAAAATTTCTCTGAACAAATTATATGCAAATGTATCAGCATACAAATCTGTATAAGTCAAATAATTACTCCATGAACTGCTGCTGTTTTTTCTTTGCTGAACGGTTACCTTGGTAAAACCGCATTTGGTAACGTCCGTTCTTCCTCTTGTCAATCCTACAATGGTTAATTTGTTTCCGTCCTGTGCCATAGAAATTGCATAAGTAGTAATTAATCCGTCTTCATATGTTGTTATAGCATTATCGGCGTTTTCGGCTAATAACGCATAAAATTCTTCCTGAGATATTCCAATATCCTGCCATTCTGTATCGGAGTTGTCTGTTTCAGCAAAAGCCGTATATGGTATTAAAAACGAAAACAGCATAAGGCTGACAACAGCTAATTTTAAAACTTTTTTCATATATCTTTTCCTCACTTTATAGATTCTGCAATTTCAATTGCTGAATCAAAATTGCAATTTATCAGTTGAAAATCATAAAAGGTATCTTTATCAACATAGGTAATGGTTGAATATTCTTTATTGCCGAAAACAAAAACATCCATTCCATTTAATGTAAGCTGTTTCGCCGAATCATATTCAAAAGAAACATTGATTTTGTCGTTTAACAATGGAGCAATCTTATTGTTTCTATATTTAGAAATTGCCGCACTGATTTTAAAATCGGTATCAGAAGCATTAAAAGAAATTAATGCTGATAAGAAGCTTTCGCTTTCCGTGATATTAACAGTATATGTATAATCATTCAAAAGAGCGCTTGGCAGAATGATATTATCAAAACCGCCGTCTTTTAATTTGCCGACCAATTCGGTATCTTCATCCAGATGCTTATTTGAATCTGTTGTTCCGTTACTAAAATCAACACAAAAATGGTCTTCATAGAACTTAACAATTTTATCGGATGTATCATTATTGATATATTTTGCTGAAATAGGAACAGCTATACCCATAGCAACAACAATAATAACAGCACATACCAGTAATTTGGTAAATTTTACTCTTTTGTGTTTTATACATTCTTTTTCAATGTTTTCAGAAATTGCTTTATTCAGCACATTTGCACATAGATCTACAAAATCAGTGTCCATTTCTTCCGGAGCTTTTGATAATTCTTCATCCATCATCTGCTCAATTTCTTCATAGGTGAAACTTAATGGCTCTGATTTCAAGAACTGAATTATATCTTTACTGTTCATGGCTTACCTCCTTTCATAATATATAGTGTTTAAAAACACAAAAAGGTAACAAAAAAATTTGAAGTAAACTAAAAAAGTTTACTTCAAATCATTTTTCCTTTATTTAATTGAAAAATACACCTTGCCGTTTTCAAGGTTTTTATTCTTATAATATGCAAGTTCGGCGACATTAACAACCTGATACCCGTTTTCAATTAGCTTCGGAATAACATGCTCAATTGCCTTTGCCGTTGATGGATAAATATCGTGCATAAGCACAATATCGCCGTCTTTTACCTCGCTCAGAATTTTGTGATAAATCTTATCCTCATCTCTCAGCTTCCAATCCTCAGTATCAACGCTCCATAGAATAATCGGCGCACCGCAGTTTTTCTTTATAATATCACTCATATATCCGCCTGTCGGTCTGAAGGCAGTAGGACCGAAGCCGCACAAATCATTCAGCCTGTCGGCGCAATTTGTAATATCCTGTATCGTAACCTCAGAGCCGTAATGGGTATGATCATATGTATGATTTCCAAGCTGAAATCCATTTTTAACCATCCGCTTTATACAGTTTGCATTTTCCTTGCTTTTTGTTCTGTTGCCAACAATAAAGAAGGTGCATGAGGCTTTATTTTTTTCAAAAACGTTAAGAATTTTGTTTGTTGTAGGTGAATTCGGTCCGTCATCAAAGGTAAACGCAACCATCGGCTTTGACGGATCAAGATTTGTTCTGATATAATACGGCTTTTCAACAACGGTAATATCACAGGAGGCCGTTTTCCCATTATAGGTTGTTGCTTTGATTGTAGCCGTTCCGACAGCAACAGGGGTAAGTTCGCATTTTGAATTAACCTTGATAATGTTTTCGTTGCTGCTTTCAATCCTCGTTTCCTTTGATGCACAATCAGCAGGTATATTGA